>CAIYES010000158.1 GCA_903925275.1 uncultured Bacteroidales bacterium | reverse complement strand
TGGGGTATTGGATCCTGCAGTACAAATGATAATTCAATTATTCCACTGAAAACCCCTTTCTCGTAAAGGGGGGATTGGTGGATAATTTTTTTTATTCCATCCTTTTCTATGGTGTAAGTATTGGATCAATTTAAAAAGTTGTGGGGAGACAAATCTTAAGCATAGATTTTTGCAAGTCTAAATAAAAAGAAAGAAGTGTCAGTGACTCCTCTTTGCGTAGATCTGAATGCTTTGATTTTAGCATTAAAAGATTCAGCTGAAGCATTGGTACTTCGATTATCAAAGAAGTTCAGGATATTTGGGTAGTGTGCATAAATTGTAGCCGATATTGTATTAAAAGATTTGAAGCCTGACTCGCTAATCTCATTATACCATCTTGCCAATTTTGTATATGCAACCCCCTTTGTTTTCGTATGAGCAAAGATCATCCTGAGCGAATGAGTTAACCAATAAGCCTTTTTAAGATCAGGATATTGGCCAAATAATATCTGAACTCTTTCTTTCTGTTTTCTGGTCCATTTCTCTGCAGATTTGAATAACAGATACCTGCTTCGTGCAAGAAGTTGTTTTTTAGTGTCGCCATTTATAAATGTATAAGGCTCATATTGTTCATTATTCAGTCTTGCATTCTCTAATGAATTAGTTTCTTCATTGATCGCGTCCCACCGGTGTGCAATACGTATTTCCTGAAGGGCATCATAAGCCAGTTTCTGAACATGAAACCGGTCGATTACCAGAGTTGCAGAAGGAAAGCAACGTTTGACAATCTTATTCATTGATCCGGCCATATCCAGGGTTATTTCCTTAACCTCTGATCTTGTTTTTTGGGGAATACGGCTTAAAACTGAAATTACTTTGTCGGCCTGGGTCCCTTCAATCATCGCAATCAAAGTCCCTTTTTTGCCTTTGCCTTGTTTATTGGTCAAAACCGTATAAAGTTCTCCATTGGAAAGAGAGGTCTCATCAAGGCTTAAATAAGGTCCAATATTCTCAGGGAAAAGTATCCAGTCCGACGCATGATCTTTCTGATCCCATATCGTGTAATCACTCAAATAATCCTTGTATTGCTGCCCCAGTCGGTTCCCATCGACATAGTAAAACTTCTCAAGACTATTACTGCTAATCGGGTAATTGTCCAAGTAATCCTTTTAAAAAATCCGCGAAACTCTTGGTGTATCGCGTTCCTTCAGCAACTGAATCCCAGTCCCTGCTGACTACTTTTCCGGTCGATTCAACAAGCCATCTTCGACGACGAACGTGAAGAAATACAGCCTTATTGCGTATGGGAAAATCTTGTATTATAGCCTCTGTATGAAAACCTTTTGATGTCAGATTCTCGTCTAAATAACCGGCAGGCTTTTTATCTAGCTCATCAAGAAAAACACTAACGGATCGGTCAGTTACATTCAATCGGGTTATCTCAAAATATTCAAATATCTCGGAGGGTAAAAGAAGTTTAACTAGGCTCTGGTAATGCTCATTCTGCTCTGTCATGACAATCTCTGTTTTTACTACAAAGATTCAATTTTATACCATTCCCCACAACTTTTTCATCTGATCCTAAGTATTCGTGGCAGGAGATTTCAGCAATCCTACAAGTTTTGAGCGTGAAGGTTCAGGATGACAGTCCAGCAGATTTGTACCCAATAATTCGCCGCCACCATACTTTGTAAACTGCCTTTTAGATACTTCATTCATATAAGTTATAATCCCACCTGCGTCACAAATGGTAACAGCCCCATCGAATTCATCCGACCAGCAATAGATTTTACCTCTTTCTGAACCCTCACCCATTCAGGTTTATTATGAAATGTTGTAATTATTTCCGTTTCAAGCACCTAACCCAGTCAATCTCAAAATAACGAGGTAGATCATTGTTTTTAAGCGGTTTATGGATGCTTGAAACAAAATTCAGGAACAGTTCACCAGGGTTCTGGTTAAACTGTTCCCGGTGTACCTCATGATTATTGATTTTCCAAACCAGTGAATCTCCAAATACTTCCAGCCTGAAAATATGAAAATCATTAAATCTCAATCCTTTAATCTGAGTATGCTTTTTTATACCACCGTTGCCGGATTGTTCTATAATCCCAAACCCAACCCGCTTACGCCCGCTTCTAAAGATATCAATCTGAGGGAACGGTTGATTTCCAGTTAAAGAAAAGGCATTGGTGATAGCCTCTTCCGCCCTGAATTTGACTTTAGCTTCGACCACGCCCTCTTTAAATTTGAACCCATTCCCGCTATTTATTAAGGCTGAAGTGTAATCAAATTCCTTCGGAATAAGCCCGAAGGCGGGATCCCATACCTTACCCTCAGATTTTTCGGCTTTGGTCACGATAGAAAGTACCTGATTCTTTATCTCAATATTTTCTATACCCCTATAAGCCTGTAATTCTGTCGTCTGCGAGAAAGAGAATCCGGCAATTTTAGAGCCCCAGTAATTCTCGGCTTCCCAAAGTGAAGTTGAAAGATTTGGCTCAGAAAAATTTTCCTCTAAAGCAATTTCCCATTGATCAAAAAAGGAGAGCTCTGCTCGCTTCTTCAACTGATGATAGGTCGAAATAAGCTTGCTGTTTTCCAACTCCTTAAGCTCAGTTTCAAGCATAAACTCAGGGGTCCGCTCGTACCTTTTTTTATTCTTCAGAAATCCGACCCGTTGAACGAACTCAGGATCAGCAACTTTTATGCGTAGTTCAAACAACCGGGCAAGGGCCGCAGAAACAGCTATTTCTTTATAATTGGCATAGAGGGAAGAATTGATACATTTCAGGTAAAACCTGATGTCGCTG
>CAIYES010000157.1 GCA_903925275.1 uncultured Bacteroidales bacterium | reverse complement strand
GATGATGTGGGCATCAGGTGAATTCTGATACAGCATACGAAACCTCAATTCGCTCTCTTTAAGTTCTGTCTCCACCTTTTTAGCAAAAGTAATATCGGTAAAGGTGATCACCAGCCCGTCGATGCGGTCGTCCAAGGTACGGTAAGGCATGATGCGCACATTGAACCATCTCCCATCGTTCGAGGTAATCGCTGTTTCTATCGTTGAAAGGGTTCTGAGCACCTGCTGTGCGTGGCTCTCGATTTCAGGATATACCAAATTGGAAACCAGATCGGTAAAAAGCCTGCCGATATCAGAGTTCCGCAGTTTGATGATGTTGGTCACCGCTTCGGTAAACCTGCGGATGTTCAACTCTTTGTCGAGGAAAAGGGTGGCAACCTCGGTGGAGTTGAGCAGGTTTTTCATATCGTTGTTGGCCTGTATAAAGTCACCTACCTTACTTTGCAGCTCTACATTCACGGTTTGAAGTTCTTCGTTCAGGCTTTGCATCTCCTCCTTTGATGTGGTAAGTTCCTCGTTGGTCGATTGCAGTTCCTCGTTGGTTGATTGCAGCTCTTCGTTGGTCGATTTCAACTCTTCCTGCGAGGTTTGCATCTCTTCGCGGGTGCTTTGCAGGTCTTCATAACTACGCTGCAGCTTAATTTCCAGCTCCTTTTGTCTGCCGGTCAACCGTCGTTTACCTTCTTTCAGGTTCTCCGGATCATGTTCGACCATGGCAGGCACATCGGTAAATACCACGATCACCATGCCTCTGATCGAATCAGGGCTTTCGATGCGTTGAACGGTGATATCCACAAGCTGGCTTCCCCCGTTGGTTCCTACCTTAAGGTTGCGTACGATCACCGGTTCAAAATTTTGCATGGTTTTGCGAAAAGCGTTTGGCAGCGCCTCACGCAACCCTTCGCGCGCCATAGCATAAATGTTAAGGTTTGTTTTGCCGGCAACATGTTCCATGTATTTTCCGGTACGCCCGGTGATAAAAATGATGTCGCCTTTATCGTTTACCAAGGCACTGGCAGGTGCAAAACGCTGAATCATGAGTTGTTCGGCAGAGGCCTGTACGTTTTCAGCACTTTTCGATGGAGTCAGCTCTTTTGGGGGTACCCGCCGGGTGCGGGAAAAGGAGCTTGGAAAGTCAATGAGTTCATGGGAGATGGGTGTTACGGTGCGTTTGAAAATTTTCAAACGCGGATCCACATCTTCAAAACCATCCTTATGGGTTCCAAGACTTTCGGCAGTGCCAAGCAGCATGATCCCACCCTGGTTCAGGCTGTAATTAAACAGCGCCATCAGCTTTTTCTGCAATTCGGGTTCCATGTATATCAGCAAATTGCGGCAGGTAAGCAGGTCGAGCTTGGTGAATGGCGGGTCTTTGATCACATTCTGGGGGGCAAACACCACCATTTCGCGAACGGCGGTTATCACGTTGTAACCTTCGCCTGACACATTGAAAAACCGGTTTAACCTTTCCTGCGTAACATCGGCCATAATATTTTTTGAAAAGTAACCTTTACGGGCTAATTCAATGGCATCGGGGTCAAGATCGGTGGCAAAGATCTGCAATGTCAGGTTTTTGCGTTTTTTAATTTTCTCTAACGCCTCCTGAAAAACAATGGCCAGCGAATAGGCCTCTTCGCCGGTAGAACAGGCCGTAACCCAGGCGCGAAGCACATACCCGTTTGGCAATTCGTCAAACATGGCTGGAAGAACTTTGTCCCTGAGCATATCCCATACCGCAGTATCACGGAAAAAGCTGGTTACACCAATGAGCTACTCTTTGAAAAGGATTTCCACCTCCTTGGGATTATCCTGCAGATAGAGTACATAATGCTGTAACTTATCAATCTGGTGAACGCCTTTGCGCCGTTCGATGCGGCGAAACAGGGTGCTCTTCTTATACAATGAGAAGTCGTGGCCCGATTGCTCGCGCAGCAGGATGATAATTTTATCGAGGTTGCTTTTGCTTTTACTGTCTATTTCAGTGTCGATGATCACCGATGGAATAAACTTTAAAAAAGCGATCAGTTTGGCGGGTAATTCTTCGGCCGGCGCCACAATATCAGCAATGACAGCTTCGGTAGCGCTATAGGGCATGCCGTCGAATTTGGCAGAGCCGGGCGATTGCACCAGCACAATGCCATTTTTTTCTTTGATGGCTTTAAGTCCCAGGGTGCCGTCGGAACCCATGCCCGAAAGGATGATCCCGATGCTCTTTTCCTCCATGTCAACGGCTAATGAACGGAAGAAAATATCAATGGGCAGCCGCAAGCCGCGCGATTCAACCGGATCGAACAGATGCAGCGCGCCATTGAGAAGCGACATGCTCTTGTTGGGCGGGATTACATACACACAGTTTGGCTTTACTTTAAGCCGGTCGCTTGCCTGAAGTACCTTCATGAGCGTAATGCGTTGCAGTAGCTCGGGCATGATACCCACATGGTTTGGGTCTAAGTGCTGAATCACCACGAAGGCCATGCCGCTGTCTTTGGGCATATTCCCGAAAAACTGTTCCAATGCTTCGAGCCCACCAGCCGAAGCTCCGATGCCCACGATGGGAAATTGACCGCTATCGGTATTTACAGGCGCTTTCTTTGTACCCGGTTCAGCGGATTTTGGCTTTTTGGTATTCATGGGCAATGGTTTTTATTGGTTACAATGGTATTAAAATTTGTAAAAAACAGAAAGTTATTTCCCCACCCACTCATCCACCACTTGCAGAAAAGCCATGATATCAAGCGGTTTGGTTAAATAATCTTTGGCCCCTGCGTTCATCAGCTTTTCAATCTGGTGAGCCATCGCATCGGCGCTGACAACCACCACCGGAATTGCCATTGTTTTTTCTTCCGCCTGCAGAAGCCTGATCACTTCGAAACCCTGCATATCCGGCAAATCGAGATCAAGAAGAATTAAATCAGGAGCGTATTCGATGGATAGTGGAACCGTCTGCGCTCCTTTCGTACTACTCACCAAATGAATGGATGGCCTCTGATCAAGCAGAATTTGCTCCACCAATTCGGTGTTGGAGGCAGTGTCTTCGATGTAGAGGATGGTTCCGGTCTTTTCGGTTATCATCGTGTTCCGTACTGATCTGTGCTCGGTTTGCTCAGGCTCTGTTTCATGATCTGCGACATGCGGCAGTTCAATCCAGAAGGTACTTCCCTCCCCCGGCACACTTTCAACCCCGACACTGCCGCCCATGGCGTTCATCAGTTTCTTCACCACCATGAGTCCGAGGCCAGTGCCTTCAATGCCGGTTTTCTCGGCTCCGATACGTTCGAACGGCAAAAAGAGTTTTTCGATTAATTCAGGATTGATTCCGGGCCCTGTGTCGCTCACCGATATTCTTACAAAAGCAATGGCCGGGGCTATAACTGGCTGTAATTCGGTTTTGATCATGACAGAACCACCTTTACGGTTGTATTTTACAGCATTGTTGATTAAATTAAGTAACACCTGCCGTAAGCGGTGATGGTCGGCTTTGACAAAAAGCCGGTCAGGATCACTGTTTATCAATTCAAGTTTTACGTTCATTGTATTGGCCGATAGATGAACATAATCAATTGTTTCCCCGATAATTTTGTCTAACTCTACAGGAACAAATGAAAGTGAAACCCGGCCTGCTTCGATGCCCGAAATGTCTAATACCTCGTTGATCAGATTGAGAAGATGCTTTCCACCGTTTAAAATGTGTTTGATACTTTTCTTTTGTTTTGGATTAAGTTCACCCATCTCCATTAACTGAGCAAACCCAAGTATCGAATTCATGGGCGTACGCAGTTCGTGGCTCATGCGCGAAAGGAATTCGCTTTTAGCCTGATTGGCTTTCTCTGCTTCGATTTTTGCTACAATCAATGCATGTTCAATTCGTTTTCGTTCGGTGATATCGATTTTGATGCTGATAAAACTGGAGATATTGCCCTTCGAATCCAAAACAGGCGTGATGGTTTGTTCTTCATAATAAAGACTGCCGTCTTTCCGGCGGTTTATCAGTTCACCTGTCCATACTTCCTTATTCAGTAACGTATCCCAGAATCTCTTGTAAAAATCCTTATCCTGTTTCCCTGATTTTACCAGAACTCCCGGCGTTTTCCCGATTGCCTCGTTAGCCGGATATCCTGTGAGCCTGGTGAAGGCTGAATTTGCCCACTGGATAATGCCTTTGATATCGGTAATAATAATGGCAAGTGCAAATGATTCGAAGGCAGCACTTTGCCGCGCAAGGGCGGCTTCCGATTCTTTTCGATATGTAATATCGCGGATAATCGAAAGCACTTCATCGGCAGAGGAGACAATCATCCTGTTTTCGAAATACCTTAATTTGCCATTAACCTTAAGAGAATATTCATAAGCTGCCATTTCCTCATGATGAAATGCCTTTTCAATCGCAGTCATGCTTTGAAGGGCCAGATCAGGAGGCAGCACCTGGCTGATGGTTTTTCCGAGAAATTGTTCCCTGGGTAAAAAAAGCATGTTTTGGTCTGTGGACATGTAATCCAGATATGTTCCATCCCTACGGATGCGAAACATCAAATCGGGAACTGCTCGGATTATGGCAGCCTTTTCGGCTTCACTCCTCCGAAGGGAATTCTCTGCCTCTTCACGTTCTGTAATATCATGGTAATTCAGCAGTACACCTTGAATAACCGGATCGTTCGCAAGATTGGTTGCGGTAAGTTCGATCGGCTTATAACTGCCATTTTTACATTTGTAACGATATGTTACCGTTTTTACTGATTTGTCATTTTTAACGAGATCGGAAAATTCCTTTTGAATACGGTCAAGGTCATCAGGGTAAATGGTCAACCAACCGTCTGTTCCGATCAGATCCTGGGGTTTCCAGCCAAAGTACTTTTCGATGTTGGGGCTTTTGTATTTCATTACACCATCCATCCCCATGATCCCGATCACGTCTGAAATATTTGAAATCATTGTACTATGCAGGATAGTTTGAAACTGCAACGCATCCTGTGCCATTTTCTGTTGGGTGATGTCGGTCAACGAGGTAACGCGTACATTTCGACCCTTATAGTACATCATCCTTCCGCGTAACAAGCAAGGAAAAGTTGTACCATCCTTTCGCTGGGCGATTGCTTCGTAAGGATCTTCTGTGCCTGACAACATGTTATTCATGACGATCTCCCTGCATTCGGGCGCTATCCAGTCGGTTCCGTACCTGCTCAGGGCTTCATCATTCGTGTACCCGAACATGATTTCGGCAGCCATGTTTTGCTCGATGCAGCGCCCGTTTTCAGAAAAGAAGATTGCTTCAAATGAAGCTTCCGATAAACCACGGTACTTTTCATTGCTTTCATCGAGGTCCTCTTGTG
>CAIYES010000156.1 GCA_903925275.1 uncultured Bacteroidales bacterium | reverse complement strand
GTACGCAATTCATGGCTCATGCGCGAAAGGAACTTGCTTTTGGCACGATTGGCTTTCTCTGCTTCGTTTTTTGCTGCAATAAGGTATTCTTCCGCCTTTTTACGTTCTTCAATTTCATTTAAAAGGTTTGCATTTGTTTCGGCTAACTGTGCTGTTCTTTCCTTGATTTTCCTTTCGAGATTCACATTCATGTTGTGAATTTCGTTGTCTGCCAGTTTTTTTTCTGTTATGTCAATATTTACACCTTTTATCGTGATTAATGAATCCCCTTCGAATACAGGAACTACATTGTTTTGTATCCATCGCTCCGTGCCGTCGGGCATGATGATCCGTATTTCCATGTTGACGACTTTTTTTTCTGTAACAACACGGTGCATGCTTTCGTTAAAGGTCGTCAAATCATCGGGGTGTATCATCTTCATGAAATAATCAATTGTAATCTCCTTTTCAAATGGTTGCAGGCCGATTAATTTGTAATTATTCCTTGACCAGGTATATTTATTGGTGAGGAGATTGAAATCCCAACTACCCATATTGGCAATTTCCTGAGCATAATTCAGATTCTCTTCGCTTTGTTTCAGTTTCCTTTCGGCCAACTTGCGCTCGGTGACGTCGATATCAGACCCAAAATAACCAGACAGGTTACCTTGATCATCCAAAATAGGCATTCCATTCGTTTCGACCCAGATATTTTTCCCTTCAAAAGTTACAACCGGATTTAAAAAGTTCTTAAACTGAGCTTTTACGGCAAATAATTTAAAAGCGCCTTTTATATATTGCTCCCTGTCTTCTTCGGGATGCAGGTCATAAAAGTGCATTTTTCCTGTTAATTGTTCCGGAGTATATCCCCAAACAGCGGTCGAAAGCGGGCTGACAAAAGTGTATAATCCGTTCGCGTCAACCTCCCATACAACCTCTTTGCTTATTTCATTGATCTGACGCAGGCGTTTTTCACTTTTCTCCAGTTTTAATTCAGCAATTTTACGCTCGGTGATGTCGCGCTGGATATACAGAATATTTACCGGATTTCCTTTTGAATCGCGCAAAACGGTGGAATTCAGTTCCGAAAAAAACCTGCTTTTATCTTTTTTAATTGCAAGATATACTATAATCCTCTGGGAAATTTCACCTGAAAGCATTTTTTGAATATTATCAATCAAGATTTTATGATTTGAAGAATCAATAAAATCAAAAATTGATTTTCCAATAAACTCATCCTTTTCTTCAGCGGTATAGCCATACATCACTGCCAGTTTATCTGATATAAATTGCAATTTCCCATCAAAAGATGCCATTCCTATTCCATCGGGTGATGCAGCAATGATGGCTTTCCATTTTTCGCTGCTTTCGCGCAAAGCCTCCTCTGCCTGCCTGCGCCCGGTGATGTCCTGAACAATGGAGTACAATAGCTTTGAATTGCCAAAAGGAATCGGGCCTGCATAAACTTCTACATCCCGTACCTTGTCATCAGCCAGGCGGTGTTTAAAGAAAAAATGATTGCGTTTTTCGGTAACGGCAATTTGCATCTCTTCTGATATCTCTTCCCTGGAAAGGGTGTTTATTTCCGAAATGTTTTTTGCGGTAATTTCGGAGTGAGTCCAGCCATAATAGGCACAGGCAGCGGAATTCGCATCTTTTATTTCACCGGTTTCAGGATCAATCAGCAACATTACCCAATAGTTGTTTTGGAACAACGACTTGTACCGCTCTTCGCTTTGACGCAGATTTTCCTGTTCCAGCTTGATTTGAGTGATGTCGGTCATGGTCAAAAGGCATTGTTCCCCATTTCCGGCATGGATGCCCGAAAGGTGAACATATACGGGTAAATTGCCTTTTGTTGCCAGAATTACTTCGCAGGATTGCTTGGCTTTGGTTTCAAACGATTTTTGCAGAAAGAGATTGAAGATTTGTTTTGTATCGTTGGAAATATAAAAGCCAAGCGGATTGTTCAATATAAGTGCTCGCTCTTTACCCAGCATTTGAGCACCGGAGAGGTTTAGCTCAATAATCATACCTCCTTTGGAAAGTGTAAAATATCCTGAGGGGGCAAAATCGTATAATTCAGCATATTTTTTGGTAGCAGCTTTTGCTATCTGCTCTTTTGCAAGCATGAGCTCGTCGTTCTGCATTTCCAGCTCAATATGATGCACCTCCAGATCATGGATGAGTCTGATTGTTTCGAATTCTGAAAGTTGCG
>CAIYES010000155.1 GCA_903925275.1 uncultured Bacteroidales bacterium | reverse complement strand
TATCGGTTATTTTGGCCGATTTCTCAAGGGCAGGGTAAATGGCTCCGGTAGCACGTTGATTGAAATTCTGCATCTGCTGCATGTTTTCAAAAGTAAAATCCTCTTTTGCCGGCGCCTCAACAATGTCGCTGATGACCACAAAATATGCTCCATAATTACCGGTCAAAGGACCAAGGAGTTCACCCTTTTTCATCGAGAAAAGTTGTCCGACGATCTCCATTTCGCGGCCGATGGACGAACGGCCATATCCTGATAAGGTTACCATGGATGTATCAATTTTGGCATTCAGTTTAGCCCCCAATTGTGTGATATCTTTCGTGGTAGTCATCGTCTGTTTCATCTTTTCAACCATCAAATCGATCTTCTTCATGTTCTTCACAGAAGGTTCGATGCGTGCCTTGACAGCTTCGAGCGGCTGCTGTCCTTTCTTGGTGATTCCTTTAAGAACGGCGATCGCATATTTTGAATTCAAGGTGAATACCGGGCTGACTTCGCCAATCTTGGTATTTTCAGCATATGCCCATCTGACCATTTCACGTGCAGAAGGAAGGCCACTCACGTAATTGTCCATTTCGCGGAGGTTTGGAGCCGAATGCTTCTGCAATTTATTATCAATGGCTGCTTTTTCAAATGTTTCTGATGTTTTGTTCTGCCCTGAGAAAGCACTTGCTTTCATATATGTATCCTGAAAAGTCTGGTTACTTGGTTCGATGGCACGTGCCAGCACGGCTGCCTTCACTTTCATGACAGGTTTGGCCTTTTCAGTTAGCATGAAGAGGGAATATCCGATGCGGGTCTCAACAACCTTCATTTCATTGGGTTTTAACTCAATCCCTGCTTTGAAAAAGGGATCAAAATTAGGATTGCCATCGGGGAACCACTTCAGGTCACCGCCATCGTCTTTGGCTGAAGGGTAATCAGAAAATCTCTTTGCAGCTTCAGCAAAAATCTGGGGATTCTTTTTGAGCATGTTCAGAAGACTGTCGGCTTTTTTCTTGGCTTCATCCTTTGTACGTTTGATATTTTCATTCCCGTTTCCGGCGAACGCAATCAGGATCTGTGAGCCCTTCATTGAATCGGGGCGTTCCTGCATTTCGAGCAATTTTGCCATATACCAGGTATTGTTGAATTCGAATGGCGGGAATATGGTTCCTGGTTTTGATGCAAAAAACAAAGTGTCGAGTTGTGACGGGAATTTGCCCTTTGGTGAAAAGGATGTGTCTAATTTGGTGTCTGAGTTGGCATTGGTGAAAGCCATCACATCCTGACTGGATTGAAAATCTTTAAAAAGTTGTGCAACATCTGCAGCTGTTTTTTTCCGGTCGATGTCAGATGGTTTTACTTCAAAAAGAACATAGTCAAGATCGCGGTAATCTTCGTCCATGAAAAAATATCCTTTATTCTTATCATAAAATTTCTGATAGTCTGCATCCGTCAGTTTGGCAGCATTGTCGGTAATCGAGGTAATTTCAGGTGCAACAGAAAGTACTTTAAGTGTTTTTGACTGGTTGATATAATCTTTCTTTAAAAATGCCTTCGGGGTATAAAATCCCTTAATAATGAGGTTGTTGAATTTAGTCTCGTGGCGGTCTTCCTTAATCGCCTTTTCAAACGCAAACCACTGGTTTTTAGCCTTTGGTTCCAGTTTATCTAAGTTTTTAAGATAATTTAACACCATTCCCGAATTGTACTGTCCTGTAGCCGGATCTTTAAAATATTGAAGAATAAACCGGTGAGGCTGCCTTCCCTGTACCTGATCGAAAAGTTCTTCGGGCGAAACTGTCAAGCCCAACTCATCATATTCGGTGCCCATGAGGATATCCTTCACTGTTGAGGTCCATGTACTCTGACGAACCTGATAGGTCTCCTGGTCGGTAATTTTATCTTTACCGGCATTTTCTTTCTGGGCTTCAAGGTTCTTATCCACCTTGGTGTTGAATTCCAGATAAGGAATGCTCTCTCCGTTTACAACCCCGATATCGTCGGTACCTTTTGCCCGTTTCTTTCCAAAGTCTCCGATCACGAAGGCAGCGATTGCGACGCCTACGATAATGACAGCCAGTCCGGAGTGTTTTCTGATTTTTCCAATAATCGCCATGCTATTATGAATTTATTTTTTTACAGGGTGCAAAAGTATAGATAATTCACGAAACTGCAAAGCTTTGGTGACAGAAACACAAATCAGCCTTGACATTTCTTAACATGAAGGAAGGTTCAGAAGGCGGCCATGAAAAAGGATCAAGAGGAATTTCTGGTGGGGGGAGTAAATTTCAGATTTCAGATTTCAGATTTCAGATTTCAGATTTCAGATTTCGGATTTCAGATTTCAGATTTCAGATTTCAGATTTCAGATTTACAAATTTACGATCTTACCTTCATTGAGGTGAAGCTTCATTGTCCCATATTCTGCCGCAACAGGGCTATGTGTTACCATCATGATTGTTATTTTATTCTCCCGGTTGATTTTTTTCAGAAATTCCAATATTTCCAAAGAGAGCGTCGGGTCCAGATTGCCGGTAGGTTCGTCGGCCATGATGATCTGAGGGCGGTGAACAATCGACCTTGCTATAGCCACCCGTTGCTGCTGACCGGCGGATAATTCCCGTGGCAAATGTTGCATTCTGTCAGATAAACCAACATAATCAAGAATTTCAGCCGCACGTTTCAACTGTTCCGTTCCCGGAATTTTTTCGAGCGCCAGTGGCATCATCACATTCTGGAGGGTTGTCAGATAAGGGATTAGCGCAAAATGCTGAAGTATATACCCGACTGATTTTTTCCGGATATCCGTAAGATGCCGGTCACTTACATCATCAATCCTCTTGCCATCGAATATTACTGTTCCTGACGACAGCCGGATCAACCCGAACAGCGAGAGCAACAGCGTGCTTTTTCCGGATCCGGAAGGGCCTGTAACCGTTACAAAATCGCCTTTTTCAACGGTGAATGAAACATGATCGAGGGCATTGATCAATCCACCTTTATGATTGTATTGCTTCACGATTTTATCTCCTTGCAGCATCATGAATCAGTCCTCCTGTAAATTGTTGTGTGGGTCAAATTTAGCGGCAAGGTAGGTTGGGATCAGTGAACCGGCCAATGAAATGGACACGGATAACAGGACAGACCATAAAAGATAGAGATATACAGGTTTTACGAGTATTCCTGCAAGATAAGGACCCAGCACAACGCCGGCAAGGGTACCTAAAAGAAATCCGAGGATACCTCCTGCAATTCCCAGGATAATCGCCTTTAACAGAAACATCTTATAAATTACGGATCGTTCTGCCCCCATCATTCGGAGTATCCCGATCTCCCGTTTTCGCTCATTGACATTTGCCCAGATGAAATTTCCAATCGAAATTCCTCCAACGAAAAAGATGATGACAAGCATGATGAGTGTAACCTTTTTCATCAACTGGTTCGTCTCAATTTGTGTCGAAACGATCTGGCCGATGGTTGTGATCCTGGTATCCGGAAGAATGTTCCTTAATTGTCCAAGCAATCCTTCAGAAATGGCATTGCAACATCCCATGATCTCAATGGCCGAAACCTGATTTTCAAGTTTTAAAAGCTTTTGAACATCCTTCAGGTTCGCAAAAATACGATCGTCATCAACGGTGCCGGTTTCTGCGAGAATTTTAACGACCTTAAATTCCTTTCCCATGATGGTCACCTTGCTATTGGCGGAAAGTTTTAACCGTTGTGCAACCTGGGAGCCGGCAAGGCAATCGTTGCTGTAAAGCGTATCAATTGCTTTCCGTTTCAGTTTTGGATCTTCCAACCCATGCGATTCATTTGCTGACTGATTTGGTGCACAGGCTGTTTTCAACGCTGTACCCAACAAACCGGATGATTGCCAAAGAGGTTTAGACGCAATTTCGCTTTTGGGAAGAATACCAGTCAGTACCACTGATTGATTTCCTACTTTGACACGGCGGGTTAGCTTAGGCGACATATTGTCAACGCCTGCAATGGTGGAGGTAAGGATGCGTTCCACGTAATCCATGGGTAAAGTTGGCGCATCAATATCAGAGGTATAATAATCATCAATGCTGGCTCCCTGAGGCAAAACAAGGATGTTGGCTCCAAGATTATCCAGGTTCCTGGCAACATTTTGTTCAGATACGATGGAAACGCTTTGAATAGCGACAATCACGGAAATTCCCAGGGTGATGGCCAATAATCCGGTAATTAACTGTGACTTTCGCTTCCATAATTCGATCAGGACGAGTTTTGAGATAGTCATCGTGTGAGCGTTAATGATCGGAAAAACTATTTACAACCGCCTGCTGGTGCTCCACTGGGACAGCAACTACTGGCAGGAGCTTTTTTTGCAGAACTTACAAGCGTATTCACATCTGTAATCCCGTTATGAGTCCCGATAACCTGGCCGGATTTATTGATCACGTAAGTAACAGGCTCTTTTGCATTTAGATCGCACTTCAGTGTTTGTAACAATTTCGCCTCTTTTTTATCTTCCATGTCAACTTTTACAGTCACGCTTTTATTATCCATTTTACTGCAGGCCATGGCACAGTTATCCATGATGTTTTTTTGGCTGGTCATCGATTTATTAGAGACTACCACATAAACTGATTTTCCATCTGAAATGGCTTTAAGGAGTTCCGATGTTTTTGGTGTAGGAATCATTTCAACCAATTTTGCAACTGTCGCATCTTTTAATGGAAGACCACCAGTGACCGTGCCGTTTTTATCCAAAACAAGGATTAGTGGCATCGGAGCGCCTGCTAAACGAAACTTTGTGACAAGCGCATTGCTGGCTGCATCCGTTGTGTTCATTTTAATAACTACTGAAGATCCTTTATAATTTTTCTTTGCTTCGCCGGCAATGGCGAAAGCTTTGTCAGCTTCGGCGCCATTGGCATTGTATGCGACCAGGAAGACCGGTTTGCAGGCCTTGGCGGCTCTTTCAACTTCGGCAGAAGTTTGTCCATTAACATGGATGATTCCTGTAGCAAAAAGTAACAGGATCAGGATCGTTTGAATCTTTTTCATAGTATGTTATTTTTGTATGGCGCAAATATACGTTATATTTTGAAGTAACGTAATAATACGTTAAACTTTTAAGAAATATTTTCAATGATTGAGTTTAATGTTACCCTTCGGGGTAATCAGGCTTTGATTTTATTAAACAACGCCGTCAGATATTCTTCATAGTATCCGATTATCGTCGACTCTACCTCCTTAAGTGGTTTCACCGGAACGAGATCAACTACTTCAGCATACGTCAGCCCTGAATCAAAAAGCGTTTCAGATGTGCCCTTCAACATCTCAGCTATCACACTTTGTGCTTCGGCCTCGTCCATTCCGAATGAAATGGCTAGCTCTTTCAGCTTTTGTATCTGCGGCCAGAAATAGGTATGCCCCATGGCGCTGATCATCGCATAAGCTTCTATCTTTGGTTCAACTACTTCAGACAGTGCGCCTAACGGCAGCATCATGTCCTTCACAATGGCTTTCATCTCACCTGTCATGGAAGTGGAATAACAAACCGGATTGAGACCTTTGTTAATGATGCATGAGGCGCTGGGGTTGATACGGGCAATGTGAGAAAAGCCGCCCAGTACGTCAGTCATCTTCTGGATGGTGAATTTGGGTGCCAGGGAGATAATGATCGAATCCGGGTTCAATACCCCATTGATTTTTATCAAGGTCTCCATCATCACGGGTGGATGGACGGCAAGGAAGATAATATCGGCGCCAGCCGCTCCTGAAATATCGTTCTGAGATGTGACAATTTCGGGAAATTGGCTCTTCAATACTCCCAAAACGGATTCCTGCGGGTCGAATACCCGAACATGATCAATGTTGATTGCAGCGTTTCTAAATGCTACAAGAAAGATTCTGGTGATCCTGCCACCACCAATAAATCCGATTGATTTTGTTTTCATGGTTAATCCTCCGGTGTTAGTTTGACGTTTTACTCGCCTGTTTTCGAGCCTGAATAGTGATAAAATCAATTTTTTTGGTCAACCTTAATGAGAGGGCATACCCAAACGACATTTGTATGCCGTTGTAATATTTATAAATCGGGATATCTCCAAAAGCCGAAAGAAACCAGTTGTATTTGAAAGCATAGGTTAACTGGGGTGTGAAATAGGTGACATTATAACCCGAAGATTCCACAATTTCATTGTTTTCCCTGGTAGCTTTTGCCCGGTACTCATTTCGAATCTGCAGGTCCAGACTGAGGTTTTTAATGATTTTATAATTGAAATAAATGGCCCCGATCCATTGCTGACCATATTGGTAATAATAGTTTTCTGATTCGATAAGCTGGGCATATTCATAGGAGACAAATCCGGCCAGCGCCATTTTCTTTGCGATTCCTTTTGAAATAAAGATAGTCCCCAGGCATTTGTAACTTCCCGACGATGGTTGAACCGAGATGGGGAGTTTAACATTATCCACCTCCTGGTCAAATACCCCGATCGGAAATTTCATTCCGATGGATGGCGAAATGGTAAACCGCGCTTTTGCATTGCTATAGAGGTTGAATTTCAAGTACAAGGCGGCATCTCCAAGGCCATACCCCCGCATTGGATCCTGACCTTCCGTATGCAATGTTTTATTGAAAAAGTATCCCAGGTCACCCATCACGGTCAACCATTTTGTTACGCCATATGCCAGCTGAAGTTCAGTGTAATTGACGTTGGCTGATTGTGAGAAATTCAGATCATGGTAGGGAGAATCATCATGGTAATATTGCTCAGAGTGGCTGTAACGGTAAGTTAACGCAGCTGTAAGAACCTTTGATTGCAAGGCAGGTTGTTCTGCATCGCTGATGAAGGGATTACCGGATGCACAGCATTGGGCGAATACACGATTCCCAAGGGAAATTAAAATGCAGAACAATAAGATCGTAATTCTGATCATCAGGGCAAGTAGATTTAGGATTTAATGGCCGAAGTATGATGTCACTCGTATCATGATGGTGTCGGATGCTTCGCCGGTGTCATTAAAAACGCGGCATGTAATGGTGTTTAATCCGACACAGCACTCACCGGCAGCATATTTGACAGTCTTTCCACTTCCTTTAAAATCGCCGTGGTTGGCCTCCCATGCAAATTGCAGGTTCGAGCCCGTTGCCTCCATCGTGATAAGTGTCGTATCCCAGGCCTTAACTTTGAGGGAGCTGGCAGTCAGGCTTTGAATATGGATATCGCCAGTCGTTTTCTCATTTTTTTCTTTGGAGCAGGAAAACACGAATAATGTTAAAATCAGTACGAATATAATTGCTCTATTCATTTTCAGTGGTTTATGGGTGTATTTTTTGAAATTCATTCACAAAGTCATCAAATGAAAAATAGCCGGTATGCCTGAACACCTCTTTTCCTGAAACATCCAGAAAAACCTGCGTCGGAATCGCAGCAACACCATAGTATTTCATCATATCCTGGTTGGCCGGCAGTAAGACATTCAGGAATTGCACTTTTATTTCCGAAGGGTATTTATTTCTGACCTGTTCCAATACCTTTTCCATCAACCTGCATGCACTGCATCCTGTTGCACCGAATTCCAGAAAAGTTATCTGATAGTGTTCCTTGCCATTCTGGTAATTATAGGCCGAATCAACATACATGGCCATGCTTTTTTTAGTGGATTCACCCACCTGTTCTTTCATCTTTTTGGATATCAGCGTATTCATGCTTCCTTTGAAGATAAACAGGGATACAAGAAACAGAATGATGATGAAAAGAATGGCATAATTACCGATGATTTTAATTGACGGCATTTTGATTTAGTAAATCGTATTAAAAATATACCCGACGATGATAATTCCAACTGTTACTACCCCTGCAAAAGTCAGCAGCAATCTCATTTTGAGTACTTTTCGCAGGATGATCATTTCGGGCAACGATAAGCCGATAACGGCCATCATAAAGGCCAGCGCTGTACCCAACGGAACACCCTTCTCAATCAACACACTCACAATCGGAATGATCCCAGCAGCATTTGAGTATAATGGAACCCCAATCAGGACGGACAAAGGAACCGAATACCAGGTCGATTTTCCCATGAGATTGGCCATAAAACTCTCCGGAACATATCCATGAGCTGCTGCTCCAACGCCAATGCCAATGATAATGTATATCCAGACTTTACCTACGATTTCTTTCACTGCAGCGTACCCTGCCTCTATTCTGTCACCGAACCCGATTTTTTCTTCCTCACCTTCCGCATGACCTGCTTTAATTTCGTAAACCCAGCTTTCAACATGTTTTTCCAATTTGAGTCTCCCGATTACCCATCCTGCAGTGATTGCAATCACCAGTCCTGTGCCAATATAGATTGCCGTAACTTTCCATCCAAACAATCCAAAAAGCAGGATCACAGCCACTTCATTAATCATGGGAGCCGCTATAAGGAAGGAAAATGTTACACCGAGCGGGATGCCTGATTCGACAAAACCAAGAAACAGGGGAATAGCAGAACAGGAGCAAAAAGGGGTTACGATCCCCAACATGGAAGCCATGACATTGCCGGTGAAAAGCGATTTCCCTTCCAATGCTTTCCGGGTTCTTTCGGCCGTGAAGAAACTCCTGATAATGCCTACTACGAAAATAATAAGAACCAGGAGCAGGAGTACTTTTGGCACTTCAAAGATAAAAAACCGCAAGGCTTCCGTGAGGTGTTTACCTTGTGGTAATTTAAATATCTTATCAATCAACCAATTGCTGACAAGTTGCAGGTTAAAGTAGATCAATATCCACAATCCTAATAGAATGATTGGCAAAAGCCATTTGGATGATTTCATTTTTCGCTGTTATGCTTATTCGTTATTCGTAGAAAGACGAAATTATATGGCAAAAAAACTTATTCCTTTTTATTTCTTGGCCTGAGCTGGCACATGCATGATCCCGACAACTGCTCACTTTGATCACTTTTCACAGGCATTTCATCGCGTTCCCATTCTACCAATCCCCCAGCCAGATTGGCAACCCGGGCACTCAACCCTTTGTCAGCTAAAAATTTAACGGCTTCCTTGCTGTGTATTCCCGACGAATCGGCAAAGATCATTGGTTTTTCAAGGGGAAGATCCTGATAACGCTCTTTAAGGATGCTGAAAGGGCAATAAATAACCGCTGGTACATCCAGCATTTTAAAGTGATTCATATAATCCTCGCGCACATCGATGAGGATTGCTCCTTGTTGGCAAAGCGTAAAGGCTTGCCTGGGTGTCAGGTTCAGTATGCCACCGCTTGCAAATCCAGTATTTTTGAAAAAATCATCCATGGCTAAATGAAGAAAACAACGATGTAATAAATCCCGACAAGGATGAATAAAACAGCCACTATCCTGCGGAACCACAATTCAAATATTTTGATCCGGTTGTAGAGTTTACCAACATTGCCAACGGCATATGCCAGCAACCAGGCAAAAATAATTACCGGCAGGCCGGTGGCAATAGCAAACACAACCGGCAGATACAAACCACTGATGCTGGTTATTGTCATGGGGATCAGCATGGCGAAGTAAAGTACGCCACTATAAGGACAAAATGCCATTGCGAAGATCATTCCCAGCAACAATGTTCCCCAATAGCTTCGTTTGCTGCGTTCTCCCACTTTTTCAGTCAGCCCGGAAAACCCGGGAAATTTAATTTTGATAAAATCGAGCATCAAAAGGCCAATGATGATCAGCAATGGCCCAAGGATTTTTTCGCCCCATCCCTGGAAAAGCATCGTAACATGCATTTTACTGGCACCAAAAAACAGAATTATCCCCAAACCGGTATAGGAAATTGCACGTCCAAGGGTATAAACCAGACCCTTTAAGAATACACGTCTGCGGTTTTCAAGGTCACGGCTGATAAACCCGATTGCCGAAATGTTTGTTGCCAGCGGACATGGACTGATCGCCGTCATCAACCCCAGCGTAAACGCTGTTAGCGCCGCATACTGGGAATTTTCTAAAATTGCCTGGAGATATTGCATAATGTGCTAATGTGCTAATGTGCTAATGTGCTAATGTGTTAATGTGCTAATGTGTTAATGTGTTAATGTGTTAATGTGCTAATGGGTTGAGGAATTTAGTTTGTTTGAGGATTTTGCGGAGGAGATTATTTTTGACAAGATTTTTTTGATGACAATGATTTTTTCAAGAAGAATATCCGGTGAAGGATAGGATTTTGAGTGTTTACAAAGAAGTAGCCAGTATTCTGTCTCTTCAGCCTCTTTTGAAGATAATTTCATTTTATGTATGAAATCGGTTTTACTCTCTGCTGATTGAG
>CAIYES010000154.1 GCA_903925275.1 uncultured Bacteroidales bacterium | reverse complement strand
GATATCCTTGATGCGTGGTATGGGCATCCGATCCCGATAATGCAGATACTGTTTCAGCACTTCTTCTAAGGTGCCAGACATGGGAGCAATACGTTCCTCCCCATTCTTGCTTTTTCTGATAAGTAAGCATTGCTGGTTAAGGTCCACATCCTTGTTCTTCAAGGCTAATGCTTCGCTTACCCTAAGACCGGTTGCATACAGCAGACGAATGATGATTGGTATAACAAACAGGATGGTGGACATGTGCTTGTCATACAAACGCATATGATCACAGGCTTGGAAGATGTCTTCCATTTCCCGGTTAGAGTAGATGTGGGGTTTAAAGCTGTTTCTGGGAGGATAAACAGGGCCTCTCGGGATATAACAGTCATAACCAACCTTGCACATATACTTACAGAATTGTGAAAGGATAATGTATTTTGTGCAAATTGTTGACAATGAATCGTTTATCCTTGTAGCACGCCACTGTTCAACTTGTTGCCTGGTTATTCCAATGGTTGTTATGTTGTTGGTAATGAAAAAATTGTCAAACTCAAGAAAGACCCATTCAGTACGCAAGGACACATAACCGAGCCCTTTCTTCATGACAATAAACTGCTTGAAATAAGGGGCATAGATGCTGCCGTAATTGAACTCATTCATAGAAGGTACCTCCTTCCTGCTCATAAAATGATGGTTCCACAAGCGGAACATTCAATGCACATTGCCGTAACGATTCCACATCTATTCTAAGATAAGACATCGTGTTTGTGGTACTTTGGTGTCCTAAAGCCTCGGAGATAACAGGTAATGATACCTGGTTTTCCAAAAATCGACTGGCCAGACTGTGGCGCATGGCATGCGGTCCGTGCCTTCTCGCGGTTGTATCAACCCCGGATGAACCCACTATAAGACCAAGAGCACATGAAATGGAACCATTTGTCATGGCGGTGAATGGAGCACGGGTATAAAGGAAAATATATGGTGACGCTGATTTTTTGCGGCCATATTTGAGATAATCGATAATTGCTTCACCTACATCTGCAAGCAATGGAAGGTCAATCACTTGGCCAGTTTTAAATTGGGATAGTTTAATTGTGCTATTCTCCCAGTCGATGTTGCGGAATGTCAGGCGAGCAATATCTGATGCTCTTAGCCCCAGCCGTGAGGCCAACAGAGTCATGGCGTAGTCTCTTTTACCGGTAGCATTGTCTCTGTTTATGGATGACTCTATTTGGAATACCTCCTTTGCTGTATAAACCGAAGGTAATTTTGCTCTTCTGACCCACTTGTAATGTTGGATAACTGTGGTTAAATCAAGCTTTATGATGCGTTCCTCAAATAGAAATCTAAAAAATAATCTTATGGCAGATACAACACCTATCTGATTTTTAGTCTGAGTAGAAACAAAAGACGAAATATGGCCTTCTATAATTTCTTCAATATTAGATATTTGTTTATTTTTCAGATAGAAAAGAAATCTGGAAAGAAATAGTCGGTGAGCGGAAATTGTTATTTTACTGCGACGTAAGCACTCCAAATGCAAAAGGTATCTATTCATTAAACAACCTATCTCTCCAGATAATTCTCGAGTAATTGGCTTGCGGTAGGCTCTGCGGATTGTTCCTTTTTCTTGGAACTCATTC
Source organism: uncultured Bacteroidales bacterium (assembly GCA_903925275.1). Classification (GTDB taxonomy): domain Bacteria; phylum Bacteroidota; class Bacteroidia; order Bacteroidales; family FEN-979; genus CAIVAT01. Next base: position 394 of record CAIYES010000154.1, on the reverse strand, counting down.
AATACTTTTATACTTCTGATAATGTCCCGTTCAATAGGTAAAATGCTACCGCCTATATTATAGCGAATATACTCTTCTCCAACCGAAGGATCATAATACAAAATTGATTTTTGAACCATAAATGGAATCAACTTATTTTTCCACAGAAACCTGTAGCGCTCAATTCGTTTGGGTGAATAGAATTGTTGCTCAAAAAAATGAACGCAACCATCCACCAGTTCTTGTACTGTTTGTAATTGTTTCATATTATTGCTTTTTATGTTGGCACCATTGCCAGAATAAAAGAAAGCAAAATATTTATGTGAAGTATTTATGTGAAGTAAGATAGTGTTTTGTGGTTATATAAGCAGGTTTCTGCTGGTTTCTTTGCATAATCATTTCCTTTCCATAAATT
>CAIYES010000153.1 GCA_903925275.1 uncultured Bacteroidales bacterium | reverse complement strand
GGATTAAAAAACTGAGGGCAACACCAGAAGAGACGGTTGAGGCGCTTTCCTCTCACCCACTTTACATTAGCTCTATGAGGGAATTCTGTAGTAGGTTTATAGGTCCACCCTGGCATCCCCGTTTGGCAGGGTGATGATCCTGAACCGGGTACCATCCGATATTTTTATCTTATCCAGGGAAACTGCTTTATGATCATCAGTTTGAACGGTTACAATTCCTGAACAATTCTTTATAAGGCTTAATTTTCCGAGACACCCATAAATTTTCGGACAATTGCTGATGAACCGCGGATTGTACCTGTTCAAGGCCATCTGGACACTTTTTCCGGATAAAGAAACATTGTCCAGTTTTATCAGGTTAATGGCGGCAAACAGCCCGGCAATAGCTGCTTCACAATTTGCCGACATCTGTTTGTCGGTCTCATCTTTCAGCGTAAAAATGGGATCAAAGTTTGCCTCAAGACCGACTGCAATCCGGTCAATTTTCAGACCGAGTGTTGTGGAATAGGATGCAGCATAATAGATGTTGCCTGAAGTATCAAAACGTATCCCGTAATTTACAAAATCCGGATCGTACGGAAACACCTCCGATTTGAGGATCTCTCCCCGTGAAGAAAACTCCGAAAACAGGATCATGTCCATCCCTTCTGTTTCCGTTTTAAAATCAGCCTGCCGTAACCACTCTGTTTCCCCTCCTTTGTTGAGCTTCAATAAGAACAGCCCGCTCTTCCCTTTTGAAAACACGATGTTGAATGATCCGAAAGCCATCAGTTCCTCGAAAGTGCCGCAGATGTATATATTATCATCCTTGTCCAGATTGATGTTGTACCCGCGGCCTTTGGCTCCGTCGGTCCCTTTTTTGGCCCAGACCACATTACCCGCCCGGTCATACTTGGCAATAAACACATGTTCGGACGAATCATTCGAAAAAAAGCTCGTTTCACCAAAAACGGCCTGTCCTTTATAATATCCGGTTATAAATGTATTCCCTTCGTTGTCGGTTACCGCATTCATTTGATTGTCACCTTGAAAACCTCCACCTGTCATTGCTTTTTCCCAGATTGAGGCAATCTCAAGATTTCTCCCTTGTTTGTTGAGAAGTTCAATCACTGCCGCTTGGGAATTTGCCTTGCCGGGCATGGTTAATCCAACGGGTGCCTCGAGGTACGTGGGATCGGCAATGATGTATTTTTCTCCTTTATAGTTGATAAAATCACCCTGTTCTTCTCCCGGAAAACAAACGGCATTTGCAACATGTCCGGGATACAATACCCCGATCACCTTCAGTCCTGTCAGTTCTTTAACCAGATATGAGAAAAAGACTGCCCTGTCGTCGCAGTCGGCATTCGGATAATACAGTATCTCCTCGGGAAAATCGAATTTCTCTTTCCCGAATTGCTCCGGATCGGTTTGGTATGAAAATCCATTCTGTACAAATCTCAAAAGGAATTCAACGGATTCTTTTAATGAAAATCTTTCGATTTCGGGTCTCAATGAATTGATGATTGATTCCCTTGTAACTGTTGTTGCGACAGCATCAAAGTAAACTTTAAGATCACACAGCGGATAATCCTTATAGAAAGCAATGGAGTTTTCATTGTATTTTAGGTTAAAAGAATAATCCTTTTCCTGATATGAAAACCTGAATTGCCGGTCACTGTTTTTATTCCCGATATTCAATGGAGAATAAATATTCAAGTCAAATATTTTTGTTGCGCCAGGGAAGTCTTTTTCATAAGTGAAAATAGTATTCAGTTTACAATCGGGAGCATAGAATTTTACATCATTGTTGACAAAATACTTGATGTTGTAAATTGCCGAGGTAGCAGGAAACATTAAAACGATCCTGTTATCCTTGAAAGCCACACGTATCCGGTAACCTGATTTTGTCAGCAGAAACCAGGTAAGCAGCCGCGAGTAATTGGTGTCGGGGTTGATATTCTCAGATGTTTTCCTTACAAGCATATAGTATCCCCAGTCATTCAAATTCATCTGCGACTTTGTCTCATTCATCTGACGGACAAGTCCTGCTGAATTGACTGAATTCATCCTGTCCCAGAAATCAGCAACTGTCGTATTGTGGATTTCACCTTCACGGGGAAGATTCCCGTTAATTTTCGGATCAAAAAAGAAATCTACCGAGGTGCCATAATAATCAACAATTACTTTTTCGCCGGGATTTTCTTCTGTGGCTTTTTCTTCGAACGGAATAATGTGAGCCACCGGAAAAGTAAAAGGGACAAAGGCGATTGCCGGAGGTTGTTCTGTAATTATAATCGGAACGGATACCGGTTTCAGTTTTTCGATGGAAGAGCTATATTTGGGCAACACGGTGGGTTTCGTGGATGAATCTGGTTTTGCCCCAGCAGCTAAACTGTGTTCGGGCCAAATTTCCCTCAGGTACGATGAGAATTCCCTGTTAATCGAATCGATATAATTCTGGTATTCCTGATTGATTGAACTTTTAAAGTTCCCGAATTCAGCAGCCTGTGCTCTTCTGAGGCTATCCATCTGGTCCCCCGACTGGCTTTTTCCATCAATGCCTTGCAGAAAAAGAATCAGGAATATGGCGATTAACTTTTTCATGTTGAATAGTTTGAAAGGTGTTTTATTCACAAAGACCGCAAATCAGGGTTACATCGTGAGATGTAGGAGACGCTTTATTCTGGAAACCGGAACTGTTCAAAAAAAGCGGGAACTGACTTTTTTCCGGATCAGTTCCCACTTCGATTTAGAAGTCGGTGACCATGTCAATAGTTTCCTTCATCAACTTGGTATCTTCTTCCAATTTTTTCCGGAGAATATTTTTGGCAACCTCTTTTGCCGTATTAAAATCGTAGGCCAGGCGGACATTGTAATTGATGTTTTTTCCTTCACTTTTGGTCGCTTCCACAAGTGTGATGGTCCTGCCCAGGCTTTGTGCGACAAGGCTTTTTGACTTCGACATGGTCTTGGTAACAGAAGTGGCATCCTCCGTATTAATCCCCGCATTGGAGATTATATTATTGACCAGCATGGCTACTTCTGAGGAAATATTCTCGGCAATGGACAGTCTGGCTGACTGTACGGCCTGCATTTTGGCGGCAGCAGCGGTTTCGCCGGTAGCGCTACCTGTTTCTACGATATACTTGCTTTGGCCGTCTTCGAGCTGTTCCGATTGCATTTTCCAGGCTTTTTTGAATTGCATTTCGAGTGGTTGTGTACCGATGGGATTCGTATATCCATCTTTCTCCCATTTCTTGGCTTCTGCCTTTGCGTTTTTTTCAATGTCTTTATTTTCCTGTTTGTTCAGTTTCTTATCAGGCTGAATATTTTTATCCTGTGCATATGCTGCAACTGTCATAATCATGATGACAAGGATGGCTGACATTAAATTTGATAGAGTTTTCATGGCTTTCAGTTTTAAGTTTGTTTTGTTATTAGTACTGCCGAATTAGCGAATGTGACAAAAATTACATAATATTTTTCGAAATTTCCTCTTATCCCGGGTTGGATAGCTTGCAAACGTTTTATTTCGTTGTCGTAACATCAATGGTCGAAATCGAAATATTCTTATTAATTGTCCGGTTTTTAATCTGCCATCTTAGAAATTCTTCTGAACTCAACGCTTTAGGTAGTTTTGCGCCATTTTCTTTGTCCTCTTGTGATAACTTTTCAATCCCCAATCCTTCCTTCAATCCTGGTTTTTGAATCAGCGTTGTTGAAAAGACAACATATATCCTGCTTTGGTCCTGGGGATTATCTGCCGACATCAAGTATGTGTCAGTCAGTTCAGCATCCCCAAAATAGGTGTAATTTTTATCTTTTGAGAAAAGGTAATAGTTCTTGTCGGCAATTATTGGAACCCCATTTTCATTTTCGGTCATCCTCCGGTAAGGTAATAGTCGTTGACATAATTTCCCGTCATCAATAAATACTGATAAAAAACCACTCGATGGACTTTTAAAATACAGATATAGTGTATCTCTGTTATTAAAATCTGTGGTCTGACATTTTACATTCAAGCAAGCCATTGGGAATGCTTCAAATTCGGGTTTTAGTTCGCTGAGTTCCCTTGCTCTGATCCTGACAGTGCATTTGTATTCTGTTACTTTTTCTTCTCTCCCACCAATAATCATCTTCCCGGTTACCTCTTCACAATTCTTTTTTACAATTTCAAGAACTTCCCCTCCTACAATGGTGTTGCCAATAGATGTAAAAACGGAGATTGTCTTTACTGTTTTACCCGTATTCAAATTTTTCAGATAAAGACTGTTGCCCTCAATCACTGCTGTGCCAAACTCCATCTCCATCGCATTGATGATCGCCTTATTTACCGCTTCTGCTTCAGCCTTTTCCAGTGATATACTTTTAGGGTGGGGAACCTGTGCAGTCCCTTCAATAGTTACGATCCTGTCTCGCTGGGCAAAGGAGGCCCATGGCAATATTATAATCAGCATCAGTAAAATGCAGGTAATTTTTTCTGTTGTTTTCATAATCTTTGTTTTAGGGTATTTTGTTCAGGTTAATTGCTGATTGTCCAATTGCCCGATTGTATAAGCATCGTCCGTTCAAAACTTCAATTGTCAATTAAAATCACTTCCGGTTTGACCCCTTTCATCTCCTTCATTTCCATTCCCGCTTGGGCGCCCATATAGGTTGGGTCGCAGATGAAATATTTGCTGTTTTTGTATTGGATGGGATCCCCTTTGATCGGTATCGTAAATTTCACCCCGACGGAAACATGGTTGGGATATTCCAGGCCTATAACCTCTGATCCTGTATACCGTTTTATCAATTGGGCCAGCAGTATGGCCCTGTCTTCGCAATCGGTAAACGGGTAATAGAGCGCCTCATCACAAAACATATATTTTTCATGACCAAACTGTTCCATATCATCTTTATAGGGGAAAGATTCCTGGATAAAAGAAAGTAAAAGATTAACACGTTGTACTTCCGATTTCCCTTTTAAAAGCGGTAACAGGGTGTTGTCCAAACTGGTCAGGGCTGCTCCGGAAACAGGCGTGTTAAAATAAAATTTCAGACTTGTTACGGAGAATTCGTTTAAATAATCTATCAAAAACTTGTTAAGATTGATAGAAATCTTATTATTATCCCATGAATACACTTTGATGATCCGTTTAGTCCGGAATTCCGGAAATTTCCTGATAGCCATTTTTATTGGCGTTGATATTCCTGGCCAGGAATAAGGATAGGTACTCAAACCGGATGGAGGTTCCTGTCCTGGAAACCGGTATAAATTATACTTCACTCCTGAGATGAATACATATCCGGCATTACGAACAGGGTAATCACATGCCAACAACAGGTAAACTTTATTTTGGGCATATCCGATCCTGACATCCAATCCATTTCTGATCAAATTTACCCAGGTAAACAAGAGGCTCTTGTTTATTTCCCGAAATACGACGCGGCTCGCTTTAAGTGTCAGGATAAAAAAACCGAAATCATTTAACTTTATATCATCAGCAATAATTTTTAGTCTGTCAGAAATAATCCTCAAGGTTGTATCCGAGAGATAGCTTTTATAAAAGGTGATAATGGTATTGTTGTCAATGACGGGAGATTCCGGATTTGCTGCGGTAACCGGGAGATCATTAATTTCTCCAAAGAATTCAAAAAATGACCTGGCAGCATTAATATCCAATAATTTTTTTTCAGAAACAGTATCCTTAAAAAGTACGTGCATTTGTTTGTCTTGAGTTCCCTTTAACTTATCCGGAGGTGTTTTTTCATCAAGTAAGTTCTGGGCAATCCTCGGCTGTACTTTTGGTTTAATCATTTGCTTAACAGTATCCTGAAGCAATTGGTATTCTATCCAGTTCTTGTGTAAGAATTCAAGAAATATCGAGTCATTCTGAGTTTGGAATCTGTCAAATTCTACAGTCACTGATTTTTTAAATGAATAGAAGATTGAATCAAATCCGGCAAGCGAATCAGTATTCTGAGATAAACCATCAATGGTAAAAATGGTTACCATCATGAAGATTTTAGCCACAAGTGCACTTCGGAAATGTAACATGGATATCAGGTTACTTAACTATTTTATTGTGAATTCCCTTTTGATCTTTTGATTACCAATAAACCAAATGTAATTACCCGGTTTTAAAATGTCTGCCTGAAACCTCAGCATGTTTTCAGAGGAATTGATTTTTTTTACGAAGACTGGGAAATTATTGCCAAATTTCAATATTGTGAAATGGGTTATTGAATCGGCTGTATACGACCAACGGAACAAAATTTCCTTTCCGGACCTGAAAACCTCACCACTGTCAGGCTTTATCAGCAATATAATGCTGTTTTTCCCGTAATAGATCCCCTTTTTCCCTTTGTAGGCTTGACCTTTAGGTTTTTGTACAACAATAGTCTTTTTTGTGTTTTTAAATGCAATTATTCCGTCGCCCGAACCTATATTGAAAAGCAGTATTGCAAACGCAATTCCAACTATAAATATAAGGCTGGCTGCAATTGCATAATATTTATAATGAATTGATTGTAAGAGTTCTAATCCAGGCACATTCTTTTCATGGTTTAGTCCTTCCTGTGAAATACGTCGAACCTCCTCTTTTATCGCCTCCCTGCTCTTTGCACTGAGCCATAACTCCTGTATCTCTTTTCTGGCTTCTATCAGATCGGCGAATCCCTTTTCCCCGTTTATTCTGTTTTCAACCGACTGCCTCTCTTCATGAGTTAATTCTCCATCAAGGTATCTTTCGATCAGATCAAGATCAGCAGTATTTAACCCCGATGAGTTCATCTGTGTGGATAAATTAATTTTTTGCCATTTCTCCCTGATATTCAACCATCAATGCATGGAGGCATCTGGTGAACCGTTGCCGGGCGTTTGCAACTTCAATATTTAAGGTTTTCGATATCTCATCAAATCCTTTTTTTGTGACGATCTGCTCAAAACGCTGGCCATTTTGTGACAATCCGAATCTCAGGTTAATAATTTCAATGCATTCTTTCTTCATGTGCTTCAGCAAATCGATCAGCCTGTCAAGTCTTCCATCGTTTTCATAATCACAGGTTTCCCTGTCCATGATTTCCGGATGATCTGTAATTGGATAAACATCCTTAAACTTGTTATAATGTTTAAGGCATATGAATCTGCAGATTGAATAGTAGTAGGTCATTACCGAACTGTTCCCCTTGAATTTATTTTCACGGAGATTGATTAGAAGTTCAACCATCCCATCCTGAATGACATCCTCCGCCTGAATGTACCGCTCTATTTTAAATTCATTGACCATTTTTTTAACACTTGCAGCATGTTTTCTCATGATAAACTGGATGATTTCCTTCTCACCATTTTTAATTCCCTCAATCAATTCATATTCGGTAGTTCTTTTCATTTGTATAACATATTCCGATTTTGTGACAGATAGATTGCGAATCTTTCAAATTTCCTGCTAAAAATACCAAAGTTTTCGCAAAATACTCATCAAAAGCTCATATCAGCATAAAATTAGAGGAATATATTTAAATAAACGGGTGGACAGTTGTGAATGGCCTGCTGTTTTATGAACAAGGTGAATCAAGGGAAAAAATCAACATGCCAATTTCATAAAGCCCTCAAATGGCATTATGTAAATAACCATGGAGGCAATCCATGTTAGACAAAGCTGCTATGAATCCTGGATTATTGCAGTGGTGTCACCACGCTGAGCAATTCCGGCAGGTCCATTCCGAGTTTCTTCAGGTGTTCGATTTTGGGGACCCCGTTTTTGTTCCAGCCCCGGCGTTCATAAACAGCATCGAGTAGCTGTTCATAGCGGTTTTCACGGTATCCACGGAGAACTTTCATCTTCTCTTCGGTTGTTTTTCCGGCTGGATCATAACCAACCTGATCGAGCAACTGTTTGTCGTAGCGTTCAGCCCGTGATTCGTACTCTTCCTTTGTAACAGGTCCACAGGCACGGTATGGCTGGGCATCATGCTTACGCAGGCCATATCCCCGGCGGATGTTAAAAATACGCTGGAAGTTATACACCCGTTCCGACATCCGGATGATCTCCTGCTTGTCGATGTTCGAGCCTGTAACAGCATTAAAGATGGTCACATAGTTGTCGACATGCTGGGGAACTTTGGCAGGTTCGGCATTCTGGGCATTATCTTCGGGTTCAACATCATTCCATGGAAGTTTACAGAATCCGGCCAGGCCAAACCACGTGCGGAACATGGGAAAATAATGAAGTGCCTCGGCTTTCTTTTCAAAGGTTGGAATCTGATTGTTTACCATATCCATAAATATCAGCCAGGCTTCATCGTGTTGCGGACCTTTATTGGTCATGGCATACCCGCCTTGCTGGGCAAGCGATTCTTTCGACACATATTGGGAGTATTCCAATCCTTTATTTTCCATCCCGATGTCCTGCATAAATAATGGATCTCCCCAGCCATTCTTTGCAAACAGGGCTTTCATCTTGCGCACACCCTGCCCGGCAATCAACCCAAATCCTTCACCACGTGATACCTGATGAAGAAGGTTCATGGCCGAGTCGGCATTGCCAAAATTCAGTTTGAGCCCACCGGTCCGTTCTTCGTTGAGGATGCCGTTTTCAAAACATTCCATGACAAAACCAAGGATAGTTCCCCAACTTATGGTGCAGATGCCATAAGTGTCGCAATAAAAATTGGCTTCGATGGTAAAATCGGGGTTGAAGATGCCGGCAATGGAACCGAGCGAAGAGGTTGTTTCATATTCAGGACCATCAACAATCACCTTATCACCCTTATACGGGCCTGAACGGAGTTCATAATTGTCGACACCTTTGGCACAAGCCATGTTACAGCCTACCCAGCAACCGTCAGGAACATTCTGGGTGAAATAGGATTTCCATACATCACCACTGATTTTAGTTGCATCAGGGTGGCTCCCGAACTTGAAGTTGTTGACGGGAAGGAGGTCATAGTCGTTCATGACAAGCGTGAGGTGGGCTGTTCCTTTCGAGCGCATTTCGCACTGTTTGTCGTCGAGTTCACGCATCTCTTTGTTAAAAGTGCGGCCACGTTCCTGGATGGCTTCCATGTTCACAACATTGTTGCGGTTCCCGCCGATGGTTTTCACATGAGCAACGAGCGCTTTCACCTTTTTATCGCGCAATACTGTTCCGATTCCGCCACGGCCGGCCTGCTTGAGCCGGATCTTCTTGCGTTTGATATCATAAAAACTGAAGTTCAGCATACCGATCAGGGAATGTTCGGCAGCAGTTCCTGCAGATACAACGGAAACATTGTATTTGTCTTTTTCATTGCCCGGAACAGCCATCATGTCATGCAACTCTTCAGCAAGCACGTGGCTGTCGGAGGGAAGATCGGCTGCTTCATATATTTCGATAACCTCACGTTCTTCTTCAAACACCACAAGGATCTCCTGATCCGATTTTCCCTGGATCTCCAATGCATCGAACCCGCAAAATTTCAGAAAAGGACCAAAAAATCCGCCGACATTCGAGTCGACCACGATGTCGGTTTGGGGACTGATCGCACAACAAATTGCCTTTCCGCTTCCTGAATATTGGGTAATGCCACAACACGGACCACCGGAAATTACAATCTCATTTTCGGGATCATCCCATTTGGTGTCGGGTTTGGTAGCATCCCACAACAAACGTAAATCAAATCCTTTGCCACCGATGAATTTTTCTTTCATCTGGGAGGTTACGGGTTTTTCCATGATGGTGCGACTGCCGACATTGATGTAAACCGTCCGGTTGTTGTACCCTTTATCGATGGGAGCCCAGGTATATTTATACTGAGCAAGTAATTTATGGGAGTTCTTAAAGTCGTCGAAAGTCATATCGGTTTTTTGTTAATTGTGAATTTATGAACGAAGCAAAAATATAAAAAAAATAGTTTGTAAATACCCATAAATCAAAAAGTTCGATAGGTTTTCTTTTGCATATCGAAGTCAATTAATAATTAATAATTAATAATTATTAATTACATGCTTTCCCACACATTTTTAAGATCTCCCCAGGTCCTCCTCCTCCGGAAATGACAGTTCATGCCAGCTGTATAATCCTTCCAGCAGTCGATCCCTTTTTTCCTGCGGACTTAAGCGGTCATAGGCCTCACGAGCTTCGCGGGCTTTCCTTCGTTTCTCTTCTTCGATAAAGTGGATGTTCTCAGTGTATTTTTCTTCCACGCATTTCTGAAGAAAATCGCGGGCAACAGTCGGGAACAACTCAAGCAGCAGTTCATCTTTTTCGTTGTCGGCTAGTTTCATGTCGCCATACTCCTCAAAAATGGTATTCTCCTGCTTTTTATAGTTTTTAGTGTCATAGGGGGTTTCTTCCCGCACACCGGTCAATTGTTCCCTGAAATCGGGATCTACCGGGATGGGTGTTCGGCCGTAAATTCCCTTTACCAGGTTAACGAACTGGATCGATTTGGTTGTGAAATAGGGGAGATCCTTGTTTTCATCAATCACGCAGTTAACGGCTTGCACGCCGACAATCTGGCTTGTGGGTGTAACCAATGGAGGACAACCCGATTTTATGCGAACAAGGGGTACAAGTTCCAGTACGCGTGGAAGCAAATGGTCAAGTTTGAGTTGCTTGAGTTGGGCATGCATATTTGTATACATCCCCCCGGGAATTTCGGCTTTTTTGACTGCTTCATCAGGAGCCGGAAAGTTAAAAAACTTTTCGATTTCGAGGCAGGCATCAAGGAGTTCTTCCTCGCGATCGTGTTTTGCCATATAAATGGCTTTCACGAAAAGTTTGTTGATGTGTTTTGGTAATTTATCCTTAGTGAAATTAAATTCAAGCGGTAATTCCTTGCAGGTATCAAATTCAGACAGTTCCTGCCGAATGGTCTTTAACTCCTGGTCGATCGCCCATACAGCATCCGGATTAACTCCGGTATCGATTCCCATTTTATCGCAGAAAATATGGATCAACTCGTAAGCGGGAGCTGCCGGCCCTCCTGCAAAATTCCAGATATTGGTATCCACGATATCTACCCCGTTCACAATAGCCGATAATACCGAGGCCAACCCAAACCCGGGGGTACAGTGGGTGTGAAAATCGATGGGCAGGCGTACCTCTGCTTTTAATCGTCTGATCAATTTCCCGGTTTGTGAAGGAGAAATGAGCCCGGCCATGTCTTTAATTGAGATCATATCGGCACCGAGGGCTTCCAGTTGCCGTGCCTTTTCAACAAAATAGTCGATGGTGAAAATATCATGCGGAAGAGCCTTGAAATGGATCCACGAACGAAATTTTTGCTTGGTCGAGAATTTTGGATCAACAGTAAAACTGATAGCACAATCGGCAATGCCTCCGTTTTGTTTGACATATTTTATAGTGGATTTCATATTTTCCACATCGTTGAGCGCATCGAAAATCCGCATGATCCCTATACCTGATTGCACCGCAAGGCGGTTAAATCCTTCAATGACCTCTTCGGGATAGGGATTGTATCCAAACAGGTTCCGTCCCCTTGAAAGGGCCGTAAGCTTCGAAACCTCTCCCACGGCACTTTTAATCTTTTCGAGCCGTACCCATGGATTTTCAGATAGATATCGCATGATCGAATCGGGAACAGCTCCTCCCCAAACTTCCATGGCATAAAAACGGGCATCTTTGTAAAACGGTAATATACGGTCAACCTGATCCTGGGTCATCCGCGTAGCAAAGAGGGATTGCTGGCCATCACGCAAAGTAAGATCCCTGATTTTCAACGTACTTTTCGACATATTGCCTTTTTGAGTGTTAATTATTTAACAATAACACAAAAGTAGTAAATTCAGCAATTCAAATGCTTAATTTTCTAATCTCAGAAAGGTTAATTCCCAACCTTTTTCCAAAGGAGAACATTTCCCCTTTTACTTGCTTTGGAATGGGTTAAAGAAGAGAGTGAGAAGTATGCCTAATTTTCGGGATTGGAATGATGGTGATGGCGATGGTGATGATGATGATGCCGGTGATGGCTGTGTTTTGTATGGTTGCCCGGATTCCTGAAAAGGTATATGAGTGCCGGAATGCCGGCAGCAATCAGGGCAACAACCCCTGCATAAAGTGTTGCTTCATGTTCGTCGTAATGGCTACCGGCCTTAACAGAATGTAACACATAAGCGGAAATAAGGAAAAACACCAGGAACAACTGGAAAAGGAAGATAAATCGAAGAAATTTTAGTTGCGATTCCTTGACATACCACTCATGAGATATCCGCATATTCATGTTCTTCAATATCGTATGATAAAACAACACAGTAGTCAGCATAAAAAACCCCTCAATGAGTCCATCAGGAAGAATTGACGGGCCTTGGGCAATCTTCCCTGAAAAAATCGGATCGAAAAAGGTGGCAACCCAATGCCATATATTAACCATAATCATCAATACTAGACAAACCATCGACAGAAAAATCCCAAACTGATTCTTCCGGATTTTTGATACCGTTAAAAGTATAATACACAATGTCCCGAGAAAGGCAACTTTAGTACCTGCATGGAAGAGTTTTGCAATAACCAGGAAAAAGATGGCTAAAGCTATGTACATGGCCGGCTTGATATAGGTCACGTAGAGATCACTCTTGAAAAAACCATTCCTCCGATGGGTATCATTTTGGGAAATGGCTGGGGTGGATTCTATCATATAAAGGATTTACGGGTAAATAATTGAAAAT
>CAIYES010000152.1 GCA_903925275.1 uncultured Bacteroidales bacterium | reverse complement strand
TCGTCTGACTGAAATTTTCCGCAATGGTTGTATCCTGAATCAGGCGGCCCAAGGTTCCGTTTCCGCTGTTTATTTTATACATAATCTCGGCAAGTTCCTGTGAAATAACTTCGGCATTACCTGCCGTTATCTGTAAACTTGCCATTATGGCATCCAATTCTACCGGTTCAGATGAAGTTAGCTTTTGCCGTTCTTTTGCTAAAGGTGCTTCAGCGCTTCCTTGAGTAATAATTAAAAGTTTATCACCTATAAGTCCTTCTGAGCCTATAGCCACCTCACAGTCCGATTTAATGAACTTCTTAACCTCCTTTTTTATCAGCATATCTACCTTGACTGTTGAATCATTGATGATGGTGATATTGTCAACCGTACCTACGGTAATGCCGGAAAACCGGATATTATTTCCGACCTGTAACCCGCTCACATTTGAAAAAGTTGTAGTTAGTTGAAATACAGGATTAAACAAGTTTTTTTGCTTTCCGATGATAAAAATGGCAATTACAAAAAGTGCCAGTCCTCCGGCAATAAAAAGCCCTAACCGGACTTTGAATTTTTGAGTCTGCGTATCCATAATATTAATATTTACGATTTAGAATTTATTTAAGGAAAGATTCAATAAAGGGGTCGGTGGAGTTTTCAAAGTCCGCTAATTTTCCTTCCATGTAAATTTCACCTTCGTTTAACATGATAATCCGGTTGGCCGTGCTACGGGCACATTTAATGTCGTGGGTGATAATAAGCGAAGAAGTTTTGTATTTTTTCTGAACATCATTGATCAGTGAACTTATTTCATCGGATGTAACAGGGTCAAGTCCTGTAGTGGGTTCGTCATACAGCATAATCATCGGATCGACAACGATGGTGCGTGCCAGGCTAATTCTTTTACGCATGCCGCCCGACAGTTGTGATGGCATTTTATTCAAGGCGTCAGCCAGACCGACATTTTCCAAAACCTCATTTACTTTTTCTTCAATTTCTTTTTCAGTAAGGTTCCTTTTTATTCTTCGCAATGGAAATTCCAGGTTCTGCTTCACCGTCATGGAATCGTACAATGCGCCGCTTTGAAAAAGAAAACCAATTTTATGTCTCAACTCGCCCAATTCTTTTCTGCTTAATTCACCCACATTATTTTCAAAAACTTTTATTGTGCCGCCATCTGAAGTCAACAAACCGACAATGCATTTTATTAAAACAGATTTACCGGAGCCGGATTTGCCCAGTACTACTAAGTTTTCACCATCATTAAGTGTTAAAGAAACATTTTTTAAAACCTCTTGCTTGTCAAATGATTTCTTCAGATTATTTATTTCTATAACAGGTTTACCGGTTATATTTTTAGAAGAGGCATCCGTTAAAATTTCTGTTTGGGAAGTATTCATCATTGATTACAATATAAGAACACATTGATATTTAATTCGTTTGCCGGTTTTTAACTTTCATAACAGCATATCTGTAATCTGTACTGCGATCATATCTACAATAATTACAAGGAGCGATGCCAGCACAACAGCAGAATTGGCAGCAACCCCAACACTTTCTGTTCCTCGCCCGGCATTGTATCCTTTATAACATCCTACGCAACCGATTACAGCGCCAAAGAAAAACGATTTAATGACGGCAGGAATCAAGTCCATAAAATGAACCTGGCCGAATGCCTGTGAGAAAAACAGTACAAAAGATACATCGCCTTTAATATTCGCACCGGCCCAGCTTCCTATAATACCAAAGGTGTCAGCATATAAAATTAATATTGGTATCATGATTATTGCTGCCCATACTCTGGTTACGACTAAAAACCGCATCGGATTGGTTGATGATACTTCCATGGCGTCAATTTGTTCTGTCACTTTCATTGAGCCTAATTCTGCTCCCATCCCCGAACCAATCTTTCCTGCACATATAAGCGCCGTTATAACCGGACCCATTTCGCGGATAAGAGATATTGCTACCATTCCTGGAAGCATGGTAACGGCTCCGAATTTAACCAGTACCGGCCGTGATTGAATCGTAAGCACCAAGCCCATGATGGTTCCGGTGATTGATATGAGTGGCAATGATTTATACCCGATTTGGAAACATTGACGAAAAAATTCCTTGAATTCGAAGTTGCGTGAAAAGGTTTCCCTAAAGATCTGGACAAGAAACAGAAAAACATCGGAAAGATCTGTTAAAAAGTTATTTGCAATGGCAGTTTTTGCCATTGTTTTTTCGCTGAGCCTCACGGATTGCTTCGTAGCAAACCCTTTTACTTTAACAACAGGATTGAGTTTTTTCATTTTATTGTCTCCTTGGCATGATACAAAATTATAGTCATACGCCCGTGTACCTGTTACATAACTTTTTAAATAAGTTACATGATTCACACATGCAAGAAGATGATTTGGTAAGATCTTCTTGCCGGTGTTGAATCATCCCATCGGTAAAGGTGTGAATCCTGTAACTCTTTCCCTTAATTGTGTAACACTTTGGCAGGTAAAGGGGTGCAATTTTGCATCGTGATAATTTCATCACCATAAATCATGATGTATGGAAACTAAAATTAAAATTATTTGTCTTTTTCTATTGATCAGTATCGGTACTTGTATCATGCCTCAGAAAGCTTCAGCACAAGGGGTAACTGTCAGCTTCCAGGTTTTTTATGATGAACTAAGCCCTTATGGAACCTGGATAGACACTGACGAATATGGATATGTATGGGTACCTGATGTTGCTTCCGGGTTCACACCATATTCTACGAACGGCTATTGGGTTTTTACCAATGAAGGGTGGACATGGATTTCAAATTATTCATGGGGTTGGGCTCCTTTTCACTACGGTCGCTGGTACACCGATCCTCAATATGGCCCTATGTGGGTACCCGATAATGAATGGGGTCCGGGATGGGTTACCTGGAGAAGATCGGAGGGTTATTACGGATGGGCACCCATAGGACCTGGTGTAAGTATCAGCATTGCTTATGGGAATAGTTATTATGTGCCTAACAATCAGTGGACATTTGTACGAAACAGGGATTTTGGGAGAAGAAATATCAATAACTACTATGTCAACAACTCAAATAATATAACGATAATCAACAACTCAACGGTGATAAACAATACCCGGGTAGATAAATCACGCAATGTGACTTACAATTCAGGTCCCGACAGAATCGAAGTTGAAAAACGTGTTGGTAAAAAATTCACTCCGGTCTCGATTAGAGAAAGCAGCAAGCCGGGTCAGAATCTGAACAAAAACCAGCTTCAGATATTCAGACCACAGGTGCAAAAAAATGTCTCCAATGGACAAAAACCAGCACCATCCAAAGTGGAGAATATATCAAATGTGAAAACTACGGTTCAAAGAACTGCCGAATCCCAGCAGCAAAAAGCAAAACCACCGGTTAAACAGCAGCCAACACAGCAGCAACATCCAACTCAACCTTTAAAGCAGCAGCCATCGCAACAGCAGCATCCTGCTCAACCTGTTAAACAGCAGCCATCGCAACAGCAGCATCCTGCTCAACCTGTAAAGCAGCAGCCATCGCAACAGCAGCATCCTGCTCAACCTGTTAAACAGCAGCCATCGCAACAGCAGCATCCTGCTCAACCTGTTAAACAGCAGCCAACACAGCAGCAACATCCAACTCAACCTGTAAAGCAGCAACCATCGCAACAGCAGCGTCCCGCTCAACCGGTAAAGCAGCAACCATCGCAACAGCAGCATCCTGCTCAACCGGTAAAGCAGCAACCATCGCAACAGCAGCGTCCCGCTCAACCTGTAAAGCAGCAGCCATCGCAACAGCAGCGTCCTGCTCAACCTGTAAAACAGCAACCATCGCAACCACAACCACAACCACAACCAAACAAACCACCCAAAAAGTAGGGTGGGATAATAATATCATATTAACAGAACCTTTAAACAATTGACAAATCTTAAAAATCAGTATTATGAAAAATTTCTTTCAACACTTCTCCAAGGCAATGATTCTCATACTTGTGGCATCATTACCTTTTGCTTCCATGGCACAGGAAAAGACCAAACAGATAACCGTCAGGACAAATACTGCACCTTGTTACAGTTATTGGTCGGTTGGCGTTTTTGGTGGTTTAATGCAGTTTAACGGTGACTTATCCAGGAACCGGTTGGTCAACCTCTATCCGAACGGCATTGGCTATAATATCGGTGGCGTTGTCACAAAGCAGTTTTCCCGGATTATAGGTGTTCGCGTCCGGATTGCTTACGGAAATATACACAGCAGTGTTCAGGACAAATGGGCATGGGAATATAACGATGGCAAAGGTGTTCCACAAAAGATAACACACAGTTTTCGTTCTTCCTTATTTGAATCCGATCTGCAGTTAACGATTAACTGGTCAAACTGGATTCTCGGTTATAAACCCGAACGAATATTTTCCTCTTACCTCATTGGAGGAATTGGCATGGATCATTCCAGCGGGACTTTACAGGATATGAACGGAAAAGATATAGCTTACCTTGGTAAGGAAGGAGATAACCTTAACGTTGGAAATACAAGTGGTATCGGTGGCGATAACCTTCAATTTAAAGTAGTCGCCGGTCTTGGATTTGATTTTAACCTCAGCAAACATTTCTCTGTTCCTATTGAATTTACCTGGAGATGGCAAAATGCTGATTATCTTGACATGACCCGCGGTGGTGCAAAAGGAATGGTCAATGACATGTATAGCTCAGCTACTGTAGGCCTGACGTATAAATTCGGATATTCCTGTCCCAAAGTACCTGAAAATGCTGTAATCCTAATGCCCGCAGCACTTTTAGTGGTACCCGACCCGCAAGTCCGGTTTTCGGTTATCGCACCCAGAAATATTCCGGTCGAGCGCAGTGTCAGGGAAATTTTCCCGCTTCGTAACTACGTTTTTTTCGATATCGGATCAAAAGAGATTCCTGAACGTTATGTTTTGCTTAAAAAAGATCAGGTGACTGGATTCCAGGAGGACAACCTGGAGTTGTTCACGCCTAAAAACCTTTCAGGTCGTTCAGATCGGCAAATGGTTGTCTATTATAACATCTTAAACATTCTCGGCGACCGTATGGCGAAAAATCCTTCGGCAACTGTCAGACTGACAGGGGCTTCACTGGAAGACCCTGACGATGGAAGGGCAATGGCAGAAGCGGTTAAGCGATACCTTGTAAGTATATTTGGCATCGAAGCTACGAGGATCAATACCGAAGGCCGGGATAAACCCAGAATCCCTTCAGAGCAGCCAGGCGGCACAAAGGAGCTTGAGCTCCTGCGTGAGGGAGACAGAAGAGTGTCTATCTGGAGCACCTCGCCAGCCTTACTGATGGAATTTCAGAGTGGTGATGACGCACCGCTGAAACCGGTAGAAATCCTTGCCATGCAGAAAGGACCAATTGAAAGTTATGTATCTGTAAATGTTATAGGAGCAACCCAGGCTTTCACATCATGGTCGCTTGAATTTATGGATAAAAACGGAACAGTACAAAATTTTGGACCCTACACCCATGAGCGGGTGAGTTTGCCAGGAAAAACCATTTTGGGCACACAGCCCAAAGGTGACTATAAAGTGACAATGGTAGGTCAAACGAAGAGCGGAAAGACTGTAAAGAAGGACACTACCGTAAACATGGTGCTTTGGACGCCAAAAATCACTGAGGAGGTGATGAGATTCAGTGTCATCTATGAATTCAATGAATCGAAGGCCATTGCGATGTATGAAATATATCTCACTGATATTGTCGTGCCGAAAATACCTGCAGGCGGTAAGGTAATCATTCATGGTTATACCGATGTTATCGGGGATGAAGACTATAACCAAAAATTGTCATTGGCACGTGCGAATGATGTCAGAACGATTATGGAAAACGCCCTGTTGAAGGCAAACAGAAGTGATGTCAAATTTGATGTTTATGGATTCGGCGAGGATCAGAATTTATCACCGTTTGAAAACAAATTTCCGGAAGAACGCTTTTATAACCGTACCGTTATAATAGACATTATTCCAAAGTAAGTTTTCTGATCTCATTTTTACCAGGATTAAAAAGGCTGTCTGAAACAAATTCAGGCAGCCTTTTGTTTAGTATAAGAAAATAACATGTGTGAATCATGTAACTTATATATCTAGTTATGTAACACTTTTGGTAATCAAGGTAGCGACCTTTGCTTATTGTGAAAATTCATTCACAAATTAAAACAAAACAAAATGAAAACACGACTACTCAATTTATTATCAGTAGTTATTATTCTCCTGATCCCAATGCTGAATTATGCTCAGGCTCCTCTTCTGGGAACTGCTGCTGAATTCGTAATATTTACTACTGTTGGAGCAGTAGGCAATACAGGAACTTCACAGATCACGGGCAATGTAGGCACCAACAGTGGTGCAATCACCGGATTCGGAAATGTGAACGGGGTGATGAATTCGGGCAATGGTTCAAGTGCACAATGTGCAGAAGATTTGCTGATCGCCTATAACCAGTTGAACAGTACTGTCCCAACTTTTTTTCCTGCACCTTTGCTGGGAAATGGACAGATTCTTAATGCAGGTGTTTACTCGATTTCAGGTGCAGCGACCTTAAACCTGGATCTTATTTTAAACGCACAGGGAAATTCAAATGCAGTTTTTATTTTTCAAATACAGGGGCCATTTTCCACCGGAGCTAATTCAAAAGTCAAATTGCTTAACGGCGCGTTGGCCTGCAATGTATTTTGGAAAATAGAAGGTTTGGTAAGCATGGCTGCAGGAACTTTTATGAAGGGAACTGTTATTGCGAACAATGCAGCGATTAACATGGGCATTGGCGACACCCTCGAGGGAAGAGCACTTTCTACAACCGGAGCAGTTAATGTTCTTGGGGTACTGGCCTATACACCGACCGGTTGCGGAAATCCTGTGCTTACAGGACCGGCAGCCCCTGTGCTTGCCTCTGCAGAATGTTATACCTTATTTTCTGCCAACGGACCGGTTTCAAATGCCGGAATAACCCATGTTACGGGTGATGTTGGCACAAACGTCGGTTTAACAACAGGCTTCAATCCGTTGCTTGTAATCGGCACTGTTCATCCAATTCCGGATGGTTCCACATTACAGGCAGCAGCCGATCTGGGTAATGCTTATACTTACCTGAATGCACTGCCTTATGATATTGAGTTGCTTTATCCGGCACAATTTGGGCATAACCTGGTTCTTACACCACACAGCTACCTCATGAATGCTGCTACCACATTCACAGACACTGTTTACCTCAATGCAATGGGTAACCCAAATGCTGTGTTTGTTATCAAGATAAACGGTGCTCTTTCAACAAGCACCTATTCAAAAGTGCTTTTAATCAACGGAACACAGACAAAAAATGTATACTGGAAGGTTGATGGGGCAGTAAGCATAAACGACTATTCTGTTTTTAAAGGAACAATTGTTTGCAACAATGGTGCTATGCTCCTTGCAACAGGAGTTTCAATTGAAGGAAGGGCGCTTACAACAACCGGAGCTTTAGGTACTTCTGCAATAACTGCAACCATGCCTCCCGGATGCGGAGGTACATCTTCTCCAACCATTATCACACAACCAGCCGATCAAACGGCATGTGTCGGAAGTTCAGCAAGTTTAACAGTATCTGCTACCGGAACAGGTCTCACCTACCAATGGAGAAAGGGAAGTTTAATCATGTCCAACACTGGGAATACCTCAGGAGCAACTTCTGCGACGCTTACGTTTAATCCTGTAGAAATCTCTGATGGTGCATCAAACTATAATGTTGTTGTTAATGGCACATTTTTGCCAGGTATTACTTCAACAAGTGTTTCATTGGTAATTAACCCATTACAGGTTCCAGTCATTACCGGACTCAGTTCAGTTTGCCAGGGTGCAACGGGTATTGTTTATACCACGCAAGCCGGAATGACAGGTTACGCCTGGTCTGTTTCCAGCGGTGGAAACATCATTACAGGTGCTGGCACCAATTCTATTACGGTTAATTGGTATACCAGCGGACCTCAGACAGTCATGGTTAACTACATCAGCGGATTGGCATGTAATGCAACCATCGCTACTGTTTACAATGTAACTGTCAATGATGTTTCTGCGTCTACTATCATCGGCTCCAACAACTTATGCGTCAATTCAGGATACTTCAATTACACGACTGAAGGAGGGATGACAGGATATGAGTGGATTATCTCGACCGGTGGTATCGTTACCTGGGGAGCAGGCAGCAATGAGGTTCAGGTACAGTGGAATATTCCTGGAAATCAAACGGTAAGCGTAACTTATATCAACCAGTATGGTTGTTCGCCTGCATTACCTGCCACGATGAATGTAACTGTTAATCCTTTGCCAGGCAATGCTGGAAACATTCTCGGAGCGACAACAGTTTGCGTTGGAACACAGGATATTACCTATTCAGTCACTCCGATTACCGATGCTGATACCTATGTATGGACACTCCCGGTTGGTGCAACCTGTACAAGCGGTGCAGGGAACTCTACCATTACAGTAAACTATGCAGGAAATGCCTCTTCGGGTGACATCAGCGTTTATGGCAACAACTTATGCGGCAATGGCAACGTATCAAGCCTTTCCGTAGTTGTAAATCCGAACCCGGAAACCCCGGTTGTGACTATCATTGGCAATATGCTCAGCAGCAGCTCCCTGGCAGGTAATCAGTGGTACTTCTCTGTTACCCAGACTGGTACAGGAGTGGCAATTCCAGGCGCTGTTAACCAGGTTTATATCGCAGCACAAACCGGCTGGTATTCGACAGTGGTGAACCTCACTGGATGCAACTCCGATCCCTCAAACCCCGAATATTTTCTTATGGTTGGAAATAATGAGCTGCAAGGCGTAAGCTTCAACATCTACCCTGTACCCAATGACGGGAAATTTACGGTTTCACTTGTAAGTAATTCCATGGAGCCTTTTAACATCAGAGTGTTCACTTTCCTGGGAGTTCAAATTCTTGAGGTGAAGGATATCCCGGTGAATGGTCACCTCGACCAGGTTATTGACCTGAGACCTGCTGCAAACGGAATCTACACCATTGTAATACGGAACGGTAGTAAGTACTTCCTTAGAAAAGTGGTCGTAAGTAACTAAATTAATGCTAGAGTAGAATTTCATAGAGGCTGTCTCAACAAAAGAGACGGCCTCTTTTACGTTTGGAAAACAATATGTTGAGCCCACTCCGAAAAATCTGTAAAAAATGTTCGCAGTCAATCTACCCACCCCCGGCCCCTCCCTTGAAAAGGGAGGGGAGCGGCGCTACTATGCCAACAGCAAGATATACAGTATTTTGCCTGTGCAAAGCGCTCCCCTCCCTGCGGGCAGGGAGGGGCCGGGGGTGGGTAGATTCACCTAAAACAACTTTTCGGAGTGGGCTCAATGTTTAATGTGTGAATCATGCAACTCTTTCCCGGAATTGTGTAACACTTTCATTAATAAAGAGATTTATCTTTGTTTTTTGTGATAATTCATTAAAAATGTAAGATATATTTAATAATATGAAAAAATTATTTCAACTCAAAATAAAACCTGTAGCTATTATTGTCATCTTTGCTATTACAATACTACAACAGGTAGGATTTTCTCAAAGCATCT
>CAIYES010000151.1 GCA_903925275.1 uncultured Bacteroidales bacterium | reverse complement strand
CTGTCAGCAGTGACCCTGGCTCATACACCCAGTGACCGGGGAAATACCGCGTGTGAACGTCCGGGTAATCCATCACTTGGCGCGCCTCGCCATTGAGGTGCAGCAGCATGAGTTGGTTGGGATGTTCCTGCGCGTAGCGGTTGGCCCACAGGTGCGATTCGGGATGCAGCCCTGGCAGTTCCTCCGCCACAAACTTCCGGATAATTCCCGAAGTCCCTCGAAAGTAATCGTTCCAGGTGGCGTAGTCCTTGTGCGCTGGGCGAATCATCTTGTGATATAGTTAATTCAATTTGTCCGAAGCCAAAGAAACGGGATCGCGGTTCCATTATCGTTAAGGCACTTATCAAAGGAAAAGATGGAGGGAAATTATAAATTCAAGTAGACGTTCCTGGTAGAATTGTTTTTTATTAGGGATCAGTTTGGAGAACTTTTCTTTATTATGAGGATTTGGAGGCCCGAAAGGATTTAAGTGTGCCTTTGCGCATAAAATGGCTTCAAAAGTTGGTGCTGACATTTTTCTTTATATCTTGCATGTTGTAGGTTAGATTATCACTATGAAAACCTTCATCGCTGACATAATCCCCAAACTGCAAAAGTATTCCCATCATAACCGTTGCTCTGGGAAGAAAACTTACATGTTTGCAGGCTCACATGATTTATAAGACTCCCCTTTTTGTCAAATATTTAATCAGACTGTACATGTTCAAATTTTCACCTTCATACATTTTGAAACGTTCCAATATTTTTTTTCGACGTTCGTCAATTGTAAAATGAGAACGATGTAAAATCTCTGCAATTTCCTGTGTGTTTTTTCCTTCTACGATTAACTTCAAAACTTCTAACTCCAAACTTGTTGGTTCAAATGATTCTTGTTTATTCTTGTATTTAATAAGCATTTCTCTGACAGAAGAACTATATACTTTCCCACCTAAAGAAACATCTTTTATAGCATTGATATATTCAACCTTTGTAGAATCTTTGGTCATATAGCCGACAGCTCCCATATCTACAAATTTTTTAATCAATGTAGGCTCCTTATATGAAGTAATAACAATTATTTTAACATGTGGAAAGTGATCTTCAACATATTTGCAAACCTCCAATCCATCCATTTCCGGCATGCTATAATCTAACAAAAGAACATCGGCATCTGAAGTTTTCAATTGTTCAATCACTTTTTTGCCATTATTAGCTGAGCCAACAATTTCAATATCGGCATCATCCTTTAAATATGAATTTATTGCATCAATAATCGCGGGATGGTCATCTGCTATAAATATTTTTATCATTTTATTAATTTTTATTCAACAACAGGCAACTCAATTACGAATTTGGTACCAGTGCTAATATCAGAAAATATTTCGATTTTCCCGTTTAATAGTGCGACACGGTATTTTATATTATTAATGCCAATGCCCTTTAAACCTTTTTCACTATCGACAACAAATCCGACTCCATTATCCTTGATTATTATAGTCAGCTTTTTCTTGTTCTGACCAAGATAAAAACTGATTTCAGTTGCTTTAGCGTGTTTAATGATGTTATTAGTAATTTCTTGTATGATTCGATATATATTGGTTTCAATTGATTTTTGTAAATGATTATTGAATTCATAGATTTCAACATTTACCTTACAATTATTCAGTGCTTCTACTTTTTCAAATAAGTTGTGGATGGCAGGAACCAAACCAAAATTTAGTAGAACCATTGAACTCAAATCATGAGAAATGTTCCTGATTGATTCATTTGTCGCACTTATGTTTGAAATTACTTTATTAATCTCAACTTGGTCGGAACATCCAGCTTTAACAATATCAAGGTTCATTTTTACTGCGGATAATTCAGAACAAACGCCATCATGTAACTCCCTTCCTATGCGGTTCCTCTCCTTTTCCTCACCCTCAATTATAGAATCTCTAATTTTGATTCTGTTTTTATTTCTGATGTTTCTCCTTGTGATGTAGTAAATGGTTGTTGTGAATATTATGGTCAATAATACCATAGAAACCAATATTGAATTCCAATTCCGCCTTATTCTGAGCTTTTCATCCTGTATATCTTTGTAATAATTAGAAATGGTTTCCTTAACAGCAGCATCAATACATACCTCTTTATACTCTTCAGAATACAAGTAATCATAGGTGGTCTTATATAGCTTAAAACATATTAAGGCGCTGTCTGTGTTGCCACTTTTCTCATATGCGATTGACAAATAGTGATATGGATTGCATTTAAGATATGGGGATTTCAGGCTAACTGCGATTTTCAATGCTTGCAAGGCATAGATCTTTGCAGAATCATATTTCCCCAATTTGTTGTACAAATTACTCAACGCACAAAACATATCAGAAACTGAAAACATTTCACCTGATGGCAATAAATAATCCATAGACATATGGAAATAGGTTCTTGATTCCTTTTCGGTAAAGCAACTATCATAAACCACATATGATTCCGCAATGTTGTAATATGTTTGGCCCATTCCTACAGGATTATTCAACTTTTTATATATGCTAAGCGCCTTGAAATAATAAATTAGCGCACTATCTCGTTGCTCCAGACCATCATATCTTAAGGCGATAGCTAACAAACACTCACCTAAATCATTCGAAATGTCGTACTTTTTAAGTATCTCTAATGCCTTACTATAATATTCAAGTGATTTCTTATAGTCGCCAATACAATCATGAATGCTGCCTATATTTATATAGCACTTCGCAATATTTCTATCTCCGTTAAGCTCTGAAAATATTTTTGTTGCTTCGAGGTAGTTTTCAATTGCTTGAGGGAAATTTCCTCGTTTTTCATATAATCTTCCAATATTTAAATAATTATTCCCTTTTTCTACCTGGGCTTCGGTAATTACATCATTCCTTTCGCATATTGATAAAAGTTTATCGTAGAGTTTCAGAGCCTTGGATGCATAATTAAATCCATTATCATAGTCTGCTTTATAAATGATATAAACTCTGGCTGCGCCAGTTAATGCTTTTGCTTTGTATCGATAGTAATTTATTCCGGTATTAGAATCCATAAGAACTTCAAATATTTTGTAGTAAATTAGGATGGCAGAATCAGGATATAAAACCTCAATATTTTCGGCGAGTTTAAGAAAGATAGGAATGTTGGCTTCATTGACTTCATGAACAGACCTTTGAACTTTAATTTGAAAGCTCTGGGAATATCCTGATGTAGAATATAGGCTCAGAAACAGTAACAATGCAAGTAGTCTATTCATGGCAAGTAAAATATGTAAAAGTCAAAGTTATACAATTAATTGAAAATGGAAGAAGGCATGTCAAGGGCAACAATATTTGCATTTTTTACAGATATTTGGCTTTGAACCGGGTCATAAATCAAAATACCTCTGTCAAGTGCTTTTTTGGTTTTTAACCGAATCAGTTTCTCACGTGCGTATTCAAGATCCTCGTCTATGGAATTTTTACTACATATTTTAATTATAACGACGAGAAACTCGATCAAGAAGAGAAATGCTGTGAACATGATGTAGACAATCAACATAAAAGTGTCTTTGCCCAGTAATTCAAACATTGCCCTAATTCTAAGCAATAGAGCATTCCCTTTAAAGTTTGCCTCTGCTTTTTTAATTGCCATAGTTCTTTCCTTTTCCAAACTGTTTTTTAAGGAAGTTAACTTGCTCAATGCTGTGTCATAATCCTTTTTTAAATCGGTTGCAATATTCATCTTCAATTCAGTTATTGCCCCAACATTTGCAATCCCACTCCCACTTGTTCCATCTGCCTCCCCTTTTGCATCATTTAAAGCGTTGGTCCAAACAGTACTTTTTTGATTGACGATTTTCTGTTGTAAAGCAATACTACTTTGACATTTGACATCTGCTTTTTTTATTGCATCATCAATAGATGTTTGTTTATATGTCGCTACCTGGTTATCAATGTCGTTTTTAAAGATCACTTCATCCAGACAAATTGACCCTATAAAAGCGACGATTAATCCCAGGCTAATTCTAAAAACAGCAATCCACTTGTTGCCATTTGACATTACAACAGCTCTTTCGATAATGAAAATTATCAGGGCTATTATTGTTGCGGTTAGTAATGCTGACCAATAATTTCCACCCAATACATGACTAACAAGCAAATATCCGTTTATAAACCAAAGAATTACAGGCACGAGGATACAGTTAGCATACAATGCAACTTTCCTTTTGCTGGATGGTTGAAATGTTGCGACATATCTGGGGTTTTCACCAATTATCAAACTATATAATCTTAACATGGCTGTATAGTATTATATTTAAATATTTCTTATTGAATTAAGCAATTCTTCTCCGGCGATAAAATCATCTATACCTTGTTTGAAACCCATATAGTATGAATGGATCGCCGTCATAACCCACCCTTCATTATCACAAGAGAGTTCCTTCTGCTTTTGAAGAGTATTGATAGAGAAATTCATTTCTTCGATCGTATTTTCAAGTTTTTTGGAAGCATCTTCAGATACTTCGGAAACATCAACAAGTAGATTTTTCGTTTTTAATCTTTCCCGTTGCTTTTCTTCTATACTTTGATCCAAGATCAATAAAAATTCTGCTTTTATCTTCTTCTTCCCTGATTCAAGGATATCATTTGAATGATATTCGTATCCATCATTAAACCCCAGGGAGAAATAATCCCGATTAATAAATTTGCTGATCTTGTTTGTAGAATGCTCCTCTGTTTTTGTTTGAACTGCCGGAGGAATATTATCAATGAATAATTCAGCAGGCGGAATATTTACCGCTTTTGCAGATTCATTGATTTTTGAGGATTCAATGGTTTCGGTTAACGAAACATTTTTGCTGGCACTTCCACCAAATAGATTATTTAGGAAACTCATGGCTATTTAATTTTAATTCTGTTAAACATTGAATGTGGGAACTTTGTAATTGACATGACCTGCCTGATGGCAAATTTCGCAAAGTGTTATGAGGTATCTATCGTTATATTTCCAGGGAAGAAAGTAGTACCCCGTTTGCTCAGCTATGTGGTACTGCCTGTGGTGTACATTTAAACCTATTGATGAACCGCAGTGGCGACACTTGTATCCATCCCTTTGTAAAATTTGCTTGCGTTTTTGATACCACTGCGGATTTTTTAGTAGGTTGTTATAAATGGGGTTCATGGCAAAATTATTTAGGTGATGGTTAATGTCACATTATTATTCTAAACTACCTTTTAGGAACATAGGTTTTGTTGCCATTACTGTTGTAGTAATATTGACCTCCCCTGGCCCCCGTGTTAATAGTCTTTCCTGCACCATAGTTATTTGAAGCTGGCGAATAATCCCGTGCTTTGTATCCTTTTGAACCCGTGTAAACATTATTGTTGGGTTTGGTACTGTAATTGTCCCAATTCGTTTTATTGGGTGAGGTTTTAGTGTAGCCCTGAACCTGGGTTCCATTTCTTTTTGTGTAGGAATTGACCTTTACGATTGATGAATTAGTGTACTGTCCGAAGCAAAAAACTGTGAACAGGCCAAGGATTGAGGTTAAGATTAACTTTTTCATAATTTGATCTCCCTTTTTTTAATTGGATTTTAGTCAGTGAATTGAAACTCATTTGTTACTCAACAAAATTAGCTCGACGAGAGAGGTCAAATCAATACTGTGAATGGTACAAATTGGATATATGAAACCCCTAAAAATAGGGGTATTATGTAAATTACCTATTAGTCACTTCGCCCCGACCAAAACCGCTACCACTTCGCGGAAATAAATGGTACCACCTTTTTGAGAAAAAAACGCAGACGTAAAAAAGATTTCTATGGAAACCATCGTATGTCTTCATTGCGATAGAAGTATTACAAAGAATAAAAAGACCATGCATCTGGTTCAAGGCTACTTTGGTAGGAAAGAATGTCAAAGAGCCCGCAAGTGTAAGCGGTAAATAACAATGCGAGATTTCGGCAAATAAAAATTCAGAATTCGGTAAATACGGATGCAGAGTTTCGGCAATTAAGAATTTGACGATTTTAAACCTGCATTGGTCGGGTTTAACCCCTTTCCAGCCGATTCATTCTGTACCACCCGTCAGATCCGATATATCTTTGTCGCATCAACATCGAAAACGAAGACAAAATGAAAGCAACAATCACAATCTTAGCAGCGGTTCTCACACTCAACACAGGAATTCTTTTCGCTGGCAATGAATCATTTTCAACCCCAGTGATAAATGAAACGATGATCTTCCTTGCACCAGTTCCACCTGTGGAATCGACTTTCGAAGATATCATCAAAGAGGCCATGGATCTTGCAACCCTGGCTCCCACAATGCCATCGGAAGCCGATTTCAATGATGTTGCTCCTGATGCAAACATCGACCTGACAAGTTTGGCGCCGTTGACACCGGCCATGGCAGATTTTGAAAATGCTATCGATTTAACAATTGACATTAGCGGATTGGCCCCTTTAACACCAGCTGCCGCCGATTTTGAATAGAGCTCATCAAACCCTATATATCATCCGCATACATGAGAAGCCTTTCGAAAGGGGGGCTTTTTCTGTTTTGGTATGGTACAAACCCCTTATAAAACAAACAGTCAATAACCCCTGAGAGATATCTTTTATTACCTGAAAAGAGATAGTGCATTCTGGGTAAAAGGGTTTGTGTTTCCTGGCAATGTTGCAGGTTTATTATGCTCCTGAGATCGGGACATGCCCATATTGCCTTTTATACTACTGGTTCATTTTAAACCGGAATGTCAGGTGAGTT
Organism: uncultured Bacteroidales bacterium; assembly: GCA_903925275.1. Lineage (GTDB taxonomy): Bacteria > Bacteroidota > Bacteroidia > Bacteroidales > FEN-979 > CAIVAT01. Next base: position 5,879 of record CAIYES010000151.1, on the reverse strand, counting down.
GTTCTGACAGAAATCTATTTTTTATACTTTCCTTACGTTTATTAGCAAAGAAAAGTGGCATGGTTTGCTTCGTAATCGATGGCAAGGTTTACTCCGAAATAGTGGCATGGCATAGTCCGAAATAGTCACAATGTGTGAAAACGGTCATTGAACTTGTCGATGTTTTATTTCCTATCATTCTATTTTGAGTTATTGAATCACAAGTTTTTTCATTTCAAGTCTCCCCCGGTTCTTTATTTTCACCAGATAAATTCCCGCTGAAAGTGTGCTCACATCAATCACAATCGAGTTTTGATTCTGAAATTTACAATACATAACTTGTTTTCATTTAATATTGCAAATGGTTATATAGGTCTCTCCTGGTAGGTTTTTGTTATTTGTAACTGTGATTTTACCATTGGCCGGGTTAGGATAAATAGTAAATATGGACTTCTGTGACACGGTTTCTTCAATATAAACAACACCTCCATTTGTGGTTTTCAAAATGGTTCCATTCTCACCTGTAGCATATCCTGTATTGTTATCCAGAAAGTGAATAAAGATAAGTTGTATTACTTGATAAATTTGTCCATATGGTGCCTCCGTCATTGGTTTTTAATATGACTCCACCACTACCTACCGCATACCCTGTATTAGCATCTGTAAAGTAGACTGAAGCAAGATGTGGAGGAGAATAAGGTATTCCACACGGCAAAGTAGTCCAGGTTGTACCTCCATTGATGGTTTTCAAGATAGTTCCAACATCACCCACAGCATACCCAATATTGGCACTGCAAAAGTAAACAGATGATAAAGTATTACCTTGTGGTAAGGGATTTTGCCATGTCCATTGGGAAAAAGTAATCACTGAAATAAGCGAAAACCAAATTGAAATGTAAATTTTTTTCATAGGTCATAAGTTTTAATAGTTAATTCATTCTTTAGAATTTCCTTCGCGCAAGGAGGAAGGGAAAAATTCGCTGTTCCATTGCATTTTCTGTTCACAGTTCCAGTATCTTGGTGATGACCAACTTTACAAATAGTTGTTCGGTATCTTCCATTTTTTCCCTTTGACACATAAGAGCAGTTTTAATCATTTTCTACTTCAATTTTATACATTTAAAGACGGTCAACTTTCGTTCACCTAATGTGTTCTCGCCATAGAGCCTCATGTCCACTCTTGCTCCCTGTCCGCTCAACACCTCTCCCATTAAGGAGAAGCACCGCAGGGTGGTTTGAAAAATACTACTGATAGTTCCTATCAGTGGATCAGTCCTGCTATTCCTTGTTTCAAACTGACTTTTCGTGAGACTTCTGTTTAACAATAACAACTCGTTTCCTTCCTTTCTGTTTCAATTTATTACAGCCCACCATCTTAATTACAGCAAGCTTCACTTATATTAACCGGAATTTACTTTCCGGTGGTTTAGTGTGCGTCTGGGCGCACTTAGTCCTTGAGGCAACGAACAGAATAACTCCATGATTTCAACCAGACATACCAACTCAAGACCTCATTATTAAACCGGAGTTGATGGTAAGTAGCATTATTTGCATCAGTTTGACATGATGACCAGAAATTGCCATAATTTGTAAAATCGTTTGAATTCCCATAGTTCACCATGCCTCCTGGAAGAGCAGTGAAACCGCTACTGTTGGTCGCACCAAAATTTGGGCTTGACCAATGAATAGTTCCCGATTCCTTCATTTTCCCACCTGCTACATATTCTCCTCCAAGATAGGTAGTTAGGGTTGTCCATTCTACATCTGTTGGTATATGCCAACCTAAAGGACAAATCCCTTGTACTCCCTGAGTTGTTGATCCCTTCATCATTTCATCCCATGAATAAAGTCCGCCATAATTATTGCAATTGGTTTCTAGGTTGTTATAACAATATTTTTCAATGATTCCATTTGTGTCATTTTGCAATTGATATGTTTCTATTCGTGCCCCGACATTCAGATTTTCCTTAAACCAGCATTGGGTGCCAATTTGAACTGTGTTGTAGGTTTTGCCTTCGTAAAATACAGTCGTGACACCCGGACATGGTTGCCCACTGGAACCTCCTGTAGAAGTAAAACTTAACTGGTTACCATAAGCGGTACCAGAGGTATTCGTAGCATATGCCCTCACATAATAAGGCGTGTTTGCTGCTAACCCTGTTATATTGCTCATGAAGTTCCCCGTTCCATTGCCATCTATTGTATGAGCATCAGAAATGGTTGGGTTTGGAGATGTGTGCCAGCAAACACCTCTTATTGTTACAATACTTCCGCCATCAGAAGAAATATTGCCACCACTTTGTGCAGAGTTCTGCGTAATATTAGTAACTTCTGTTGTCGTAAGTGTAGCTAATTGGTTGTTATTAAATGTCGTGAAACTCCAAACATCAGACCAGGGGCTTGAACCATTTGAAATAGTTACCATCACTCTCCAAAAGCATTGAGTGCCTGTTGCTAAAATTCCACTAGCTATTTGATATTGACATGGGCTACTGTTGGCATTTACTATTATATTGTTAAAATTAGATTCAGTAGCTACCTGGAAATTATAATTTGTTGCCCCGGAATAAGGTTGGCAGGTCAATGTTGGCGTTAAAGAAGATGTAACATAACCATTAACAGGAGTTTGAAGTTGGGGTTTAATAAGATCTAATTGTATAGAACCACCATCTGAAGGATATAATTTCAATTCAGATATTGTATTAGCATCTATTTTTTGAAGTCGTTTCTCTTCAGGCAAGGAGTTGTATGCTGTTTGGAGATCAATCGGATTCTGTAACATGCTGGTCATTAGTACAATCGCAGCCTCTGGCAAATAAGGAGTAGCTATGTCATGTATTTCGGTCCAACCAAGCACAACTCCTGCACCCTTTGAATGATAAACATTACCAACATTATAATTACCCTTGAACTGCTGACAACTCATCAGATATATCATGGAGTTGGGGAAATCATTATTTGAATACCTCGCATCAATTAATTTTTGAGAAATCCAGATATATCCCCTTCTGATTTGAAAACCAAAATGAATTTCATAAACATCCATGGCAGCAATTTTTCCATCTTTCCATTCCTGGTATGTCACAGGATCATTATTTATATTTAAAAGAAACTCAATGGGTGTTTGCCAGTCACTTGCATGCTGACCCGTTTGCAGCCAATGATTAACTCCGTCATAAGAACCATGTCCGAGGTTATAGATAACTCCATACCCTTTAAGATCGGTTCTGAAAAAATTCAGATTTGCTTCATCACCTTTTTTTAATGTCACAGTAAATCCTTTTGATTGAAAATCAACTGATAAATCCTGGAGAATATTATTCCAGCACTCAAATTGTGGATCATCATAAAAGTTGTTAACAAAGAGGACATTTTTATTCCCAACAAGATTAAGAATTCCCGGCATATTTTTTAGTTCCTGTCGATTGCGAGGTTGGGTTGAAATTGATCCTTCCTGATCTTGTCTCTTGACAATAGTATCAAAAGTATATCCAGGATGATGCCAACCGATAAGGCCGCCCTTCTTGAATTTGACGAAAAGAGTTGTATTCGTAACCCACGCATCCTCCACTACTTCAATACTTTTATAATATGGAAGTTCTATTTGCCAACTTTCACCTGGTTTTGCGCTGAATAGTAAAATGGAATCAGCAGTAAGGGAAATCAAGGAGTCTGCTTTTAATATCTCTTTTATCTCTATATCAGTTAATGTTGGGTTATTCGTCCCTTCATCTGGGTCAGTTTTTTTCTTACATCCTGCTTGACAAAATACTATGCAAAACATAATGATGAAAAAAAACAACCTTGTTTCAATTTTCGTTTTCATAAGGCCATGTTTATTGTTTAATAAAGTAACCTAACATAACAAGTTTGTAAGTATAACAATTTTCCATTAATACGGTCGAAATATAATCAGAAGTTTGTATAAAATAATACTTATCTGTTTATTTTTTTAAAAGTATCAATTTTCATTCGATACTATTATATTTTCCATAATTAATTCATTAGTAGGCACAGGTTCTATTTTTTAACTCATAGAAAAGATATTGAACCCTGGAATAGCGTTCACAATGAGTGGTTCGCATTTCAGGTAATCATGGAGCATCCGGGCAATGATATCGGTGCCGCCAAGTATGAGATCGTGCGTTGTAAGAGGAATGGTCTTCCTTGTCGTGAAGTTATTGGCAGTGAAGTTACTCAGGTTGCTGTTGGTGGATCTTAATGAAAACATTGGAATCGTTCAGCAAATATTCTCTGCTTTCATCAATACTCACCTGGCCCTTGCCCTCTTCGTATATCATGCCTGTTTTCTTCACAACAACCTTTGTCTCTTTTCCACTGGATGCATCAATAATACTTTCTTCAAACTGCGAAACTTGTCTTGGATCCTCCCTAAGCCCGGAATCATCAATCCCGTCTATCCTCAAGGATTCAACCAATGATGGCAAATGCCATAAGATCTTCCAATGCTCAGTACATCCCTGGTTGGTATATCCCCAATCCTCATAAAGGAAGAAATGTTTTCCGAACTGAGTTATTCCATAATCTGGTTGTTGACCCCAAGAGCCATGCTGTCCAAAGTTCTTAACGAATTTCACGACTTCCCAGTAACCGTTCTCCTGTTTTTGTGTCACCGCAATGCTGACCACTGGTGCAGCGACATGACTCTGATCCATGCCATGTTCATCAAACATGTATGTTCCAAAGATTATCACTGCCTTCTTTGTCGTTCCTTCGGTAAAGTACAAAATTGTATCCAGCCTGGTGTTACAAACCCCGGTATAGGAAACATTACAGGAATCTCCGTCTGCTGGAGATGGTTTCCAATAACACCAATCATCTTTGACTTCGGCATTGAAAAGAGTAGGGTAGAGTGATTGTTTGTCCAATGACGGTAAGAGGGTTTCATTTCTATTGCTCTTACAGGATGTAAGTAGAATGATGATGCTAAGGAAGGCAATTGTTTTCATAACAGGTAAAGATATATCAAGAGACCTTATGATCGTTAATGGACGGTAGATGTTCCACCAAAATCGACCAGATAAAATTAACTTATATTCTTACGCGAATTAGGGGATTTTAACCTGCCGGGATGGTTATCCCAATATTTCGGGCAAGGAATTTGGAGTTCAACAACTACAAGGTGGCAAAATAATTTTCTGATCTCAATGATAATATTTGTGAAGAGTAGTTACCTTTGATGAAATAACATCGGCCTATGTAAGAAAACAGTCACTTTAAATAAAGATTTAGCGTTAGCTGAATTCTGTTTCTGAAATCGACCAAAATTTTCAAACTGAACAGGATAGTAAGCAATAACGCCACGTTAAGGCGTGGTCGTTGCTTTACTTGTTCAGTGGGCTCTTGGTCGAGCCTCAGAAACGGTCTCGCAATCTGGCCACGCTATTTTTTATTTTACTTTAGGTATTTGGTATTTACATCAGACAAGAAGATGAAATAAATCTTATTGTATGGTTTTAAAATCCTGATTAACTGCAAATAAGGCGTTTTTGACGACAAAAAAATGGCAACATTACTTGGAATATAAAATCAGATGATTATGAGCAAGATGTCGTATTTATTGGTAGGACTATTTATATCCATAACCGGATATGGGCAAATTGAAGGAGAATACCATACAAGTGTATTCGTGCCGATGATTAAGCTCGGGCAAGAACTTTCTGAAGTACTATATAAAATGGGAAATTCTAAGATTGATGAACATGACTATATCGGAGCAATAAACGACTTCACTAAATCTCTTATGTAACTCTTTTTTTAAGCAGCTTCAAGTTGTGCAATCTTCTTCTTTAGTTGATTGATTTTCATTTCTTTGTATTTTTGCTGATAATCTTCCAATGCTTTAGGGTTGAAAGCTTCTTTGTTGGTAACCATTTTGT
>CAIYES010000150.1 GCA_903925275.1 uncultured Bacteroidales bacterium | reverse complement strand
TGCACGGGTTGCAGCCCGGAAATTTGCAGCCACCGATGATGAACTCCGAATGATCTGATTCACGCCCGGGCGGATGATCCAGGAAACCTTTTTATCTACTAAGAGCCAATAAAGTGTCGCTGCCATCTGAATGGTTCTTTCACTCAGATGGTCGTTAAATTTTGACTTTTCCTGATTTTCCATTGTGTCCATACTTTTTTATGGTTAATCAGGGTTGTGGCAAAAAAGTTAAGGGCGTGTTGATAAGTTTGAGTGTTTGATGTGAAATTCTGAAATCTGAAATCTGAAATCTGAAATTCGAAATTCCAGCCTCCCCAGAAATTCTTCTTGATCCCTACATTTCATTCCCATCACTACGAAATCTAGGGACCATGTTACCTGGCATAACTGCTCAGAATATTCTGGAGATTTGGTTCAAATATTTCAAGCAGGACGATATCGGGTTTTTCGTTTAACACAATATCGTAATTCGGGCCATATTTCCATGCGTCGAAAATGTAAACCGACCGGCTGAAATTTTCGCTGAGGAGCCTTATCAGCGGGGCAAAAAATGAATCACGGATAACAACGATGCGCGGCAACGAATTATCTGGAATGCTGCGCACAACCTCGTATTCCGCAGGATATCCGAAAAGAGGAGGAGGCCTGTATCCGAATTTTGAGGTCTCCTGCGCCCGGGCATGCAGGGGGTGGGGCAGGAAAATCAACTCCTTGATGAAATGCTGCAAACCGGCCAGTGTTGCCAGGTTCCCGGCCGCATACCGGTAATCGGAAAATGTAAAATCAGCACGATCCAAAGGCTTTATCGCCGGAAAATCCAACCGGATACGGTTGATGATGACAGAATAAGCGTACCATGCACCAAGTCCGTTCCAATGATTGTCGGTCCGGTAATATACTTCACCTGTTTTTTTAGCGTCGAGCAACGCATCTTTCAAGCCGATCAGGTGGAACAGCGAATCTTTTTTGAGTACGGCCATCACCCGGTCGGTAAAAGTGGGTTTTAATGAATGCGTATAATATGTTGGCAGAAATTCCGGATAGATCTCGCACTTCATGGGAACCACCGTGACATAAAAGGTGATTCCCAGTTTTCGGTATGCAATGGCGCGTTCGTTCAATTCGGCTGCCATTGCTTCCACATAATCATCGGGAAGATTGTACCTGCCGTCATATACCTCGCGCTCCTTGTTGGTGGTATAAAGCCAGCCGTTCGAACCAAAAGCCACCTCCCGGGGCACAGGAGAACGGTTAAAAAGATAATAACCGGCAAGCAGGGTGTTGAGATGGATCAGTTCATAACGGCCGAAAAAGTGATCATTGTAAAATTTCTCATAAGCAGCAGGGTAGGAATCAAGGTTGGTCAGGTTTAACAGCGGTCGTCGTGCAAGCATCCGGTTTTCCATTTTACTGATAATGGCATCCTTCGATTTTGTAAAGCTTTCGTATATCAGCGGAATACTGATCCAGCCAATGAAAAAAAGCGAAAGAATGACCGGATAGATATGGGCGAGGCGTTTCATCAGAAGCGAAAATAAATAAATGGCGTATTGGTTTGTGAAAGCAGGTACATCGTTGAAAAAAGCAGAACAATCACCATGGCTGCAATTGAACACACCGACCACCCAAGTTTTGCGATCAGCCTGAAACGACTTCCGTGTTGTGCCACCCTGTTTCTGAGCCACTGAAGAAGGGTCACGAAAACCGGTGTTGAACCTAAGATCGCGATTCCGGCCATAATGAAAAATTCACGGGTAAAGTATTCCTGGAATTTCGGCCATGTTGGCGGTACTCCCCTGAGCCCGACCATCACTCCCAGGAATTTCAACGATTCAATCAATGTATCGGCGCGGAAAAAGACCATCGAAACGATGATGAAACCAATCGTGTAAAGGTGCGCAAATGGCCGGAACCCATGATCAAGCCATTTGCCAAGCCGTGTGCGTTCGAGCGTGAGCATCACCCCATGCAGGAACCCCCATGCAACGAAGTGCCAGGCTGAACCATGCCAGAAACCACAAATCACAAAAGTAACGAGGGTGGCATAAAAGTACAGCAGGTGATCGACCCGGATACCTGCGTATTTGTCGCGTTTCAGATTCCGTGATGCTGCATAGGCCAGCGGAAGGAAAAGGTAATCGCGCAACCAGGTGGAGAGCGAGATATGCCAGCGGCGCCAGAATTCCCGGATAGAATGGGAGATATACGGAAAATTGAAATTCTCCATGAACTCGAACCCAAACATCCGTCCCAACCCGATCGCCATGTCGGAATATCCCGAGAAATCGTAATAAACCTGCAGGGTATAGCAGGCGGCGCCAAGCCAGGCCATGGGAGTGCTCAGCAATTCTGTCGGTGTCGAAAAAATCTGGTCGGCCACATAGGCGATTGGACCTGAAATGATGACCTTTTTGAACAACCCCAGCACAAACCGCTGAACCCCGGAGGAAAAGCCGGCAAAGGTAACATTCCGGCTGCCGATCTGTCGCGACAGGTTGCGGTACCGATCAATAGGCCCCGCAATGAGTTGCGGAAAAATGGCTATGTAAAGCGCCAGGTTGAAAAAATTTCGCTGCACTTCTGTTTCACGCCGCTTCACACTGATCAGATAGGTAAGTGCCTTGAAGGTATAAAAAGAGATCCCAAGCGGCAGGAATATCTTGTTGACCAATAACGGTTGCAAGCCCAGGAAACTGACAAGCACATTGATGTTATGAATCGCAAACCCGGTGTATTTGAAAATGGCCAGCAACAGGATGTTCAGAATAATGCCGATCAACATCCGGCTTTTCCGGCCAGCGTCATGCTGAGCCTGCGCGATTGCTAGCCCCATGAAATAGTTAAGCACGATCGAACCCGCCAGTACCAGCGTATAGGAAACCCCGCCCCATGCATAAAAAACCAGACTGGAGAGCAGGAGTGCGCTGTTCTTGAACCGCCGGGGAACCAGGAAGTAAAGCAACAGGCAAACCGGAAGGAACCAGTAAATGAACAGCAGTGAATTAAAAAGCATGGGGAGCTTCGATATTTACTGCAGTAAAAATAGTACTTTTATACACTCGAATCTACTTATTCCTAATTTCTCATCATGCGATCCACTCTCCAGAAAAAAGGCAGAATTGCAATTTTTCTCAGCATCCTGTCCCGGTTCGTCACACTTAACCTCGTAGTTCTTGTTGTCCTGTTCATCCTACGTGCATGCCAGTACGTTTCGCTGTCGTCCATGCATGCATTGCCTTCCGATGCGATGCTCCTTGAATGGCGTGGTTACATCCAGGATCTGGTACTTTGGCTTATACTATCCTGGTTTCTGTTAATCCCGTTTTTCCTGTTGTCATTACTCAAAAGATGGATTGGAATTGCGTTTTTCAGCCTGGTATTCTTCACTGTTGCCATTTCGGAGTGGAGCCTCTTTCAGTATTTTAAAATCACATTAACACCGCTCGACCAGGTTGTTTTCTCATATACGGTCAGAGAAATGGCCATCATTGCGCAGGACTCTGCCCAGGTGAATTTCTTTGCTTTTCTGCCATTTATCCTGATAGGATTGATGATTGCGTTGTTCATCCGTATTTCATGGAAAGTTCGCCTGCCATATTTTTTTATCGGACTGTTCTTCATATTGAGCCTGAGTGCTTGTTTCTTCAGGAAATCATCTGCTCCAAAAGAGGCTGAAAGCCGGAACCTCTTTGAATATTACCTGGTTACCAATAAATGCGCCTATTTAATTGACAAGTTCAACCTTTATTTCTCCAGCTCAAAACAAACTGCCACCATCGCTTCCGTTGAAGCGGCAGCCCGGCGTTACCAGGCCGCTCACCCCGAATTTGAATTTACGGGTACACGGTTTCCATTCCTACATATCGACCGTACGCCCGATGCTCTCAGTCCATTTTTCAATCTTGGTAAAGAAAAGCCCGACCTGGTATTTGTCATTGTCGAATCGCTTTCGGCATGTTTCGTTGGGAATAATCAGATTTTCGGCAGTTTTACACCATTTCTTGACTCTCTTTCCGGACATAGTCTGTTCTGGAATAATTTCCTTTCAACCTCCGACCGCACTTTCAATGTGCTGCCCGCTTTGTTTGGGTCACTTCCTCCCGGCGACCCGACCTTTGTATCAGATGTTTCCAAAACGCCATACCATTTTTCCATGATCCGGTATCTTCATGAAAACGGTTATTATACAAGCTTTTTTTATGCCGGCGATCCGACCTTTAACCACATGGACGATTTTTTACAGCGGCAGGAGGTCGATTATGTACTCAGATATTTTGGTTCGAACAGCAAAGATGTCCAGGCCCTGGTTGATGGATACCACTGGGGCCATTCTGACGGTGATCTGTTTTCACGATCTTTTGAGGTGATCGATTCCCTCCATAAGTCGCCCCGGCTTGATATTTATCTGACACTGTCACTTCACAGCCCCTTTATTCCACCCGATCAGGATCATTTTCTGGCTCAGGTTGATGATCGCCTGAAAACCATTGATCCGGCGATGCCGCTCAGACCCGACATCGTGCGTTATAAAAACATCTTTGCCACCATCATGTATACCGATCATGCACTGAAGGATTTCTTTGACAAATACAGGAAAAGGGCAGGGTATCAAAATACAATTTTTATTATAACCGGCGATCACGGACTGCCTGAACTTAATCTGCACCGGTTTTCAGGCCTTGCCCATTACAATGTACCGCTGATCATCTTTTCGCCGATGCTGAAAAAAAGTGCGCTGCTGAGGTCAGTTTCCTCACATCTCGATGTTACACCTACAATTCTGGCCATGATGCGGGGGAAATACAACATTAAAACCCGAGCGCTGGCTCCATGGCTTGGCAGCGGAATTGATACTACCGTGGCACCCCGGAATATCCATACATTGCCTTTTATTCTCAACAATAAAGAGATCCTTGAATATGTCGACAATTCGTATTACCTGTTCAGGGATACAATACGCAAGATACTGCCGGAAATGTGGCTGAAGGATACCACAGACCCGGCTACCCAACGGAAAATGAGCAGGGAACTGGCCGATTTTAAAATCCTCAATACCTATGTCACCAAACAAAACATGCTGGTCCCCAGAGAAATATACTTCAGGAAAGGTATCGATAGTGTAAATGTGTTGATCAGGGATTCAATCTCATTTAACCCCAACGACTCAACCAGCGAATACTACTCATTTTTCAATAAACTCTCTATCCCTACAAAAATTAAGTTTCTGAAGCTGGAAATCACCCTGGATGTCCTTACACCGGAAACCGATTTCAGCAAAGCGCCGATGGTGGTTTTCGACCTCTACGGGGACAAGAAAAAACGCCTTACATGGCAGTCGTTTGATTTTCCGTGCCACCAGCTCAAACCTGCCAGGCCGGGAGAATGGAAAACCATGAAGATGGTGGAATACGTTGAATTGAGTTATTTGCAGCATTCAGGTGATTATTCGCTGATGCTGTATATCTGGAATAAATCGCGTTGCATCGTCAGGTTTAACCATCCGAAAGTCAAAATCACAGGGTATTATTAATATTTTATGACCTCTCCCCCTGCCCTAACCCCTTCAAGGGGAGGGGAAGGGGTGGGGTCATTTGGGTTAATTCCCCGTTGCTTGCAGCGGATTATAAAATAGAATTCAATTGATACCTCGCTGCTCTGCGGCGAGGAGATTCATTGGCCTGAAGTTAAAGGTAATCCTCGGCAACGAGCAATACTTCCACGGTATCATCCTTCCTTGTTACGGTGATGACGGAGTCTTTCACCGCAGGATCATAGGAATCGAGGTACCATAAAAGTTTATTCATTTCCGGGAACCATTGTTGCATTAAATCATGCTGGAAATAATATCCTGAAATGGTTTTAATCCCGGTTTCAGCCACATTTTCCTGGATATAATCCGCCCAGGCCGCCTCTTCTTCGCTGGTAGGGCCGGCAGGGTTAAACCAGGGAATGTAGAAACTGATCCTGAAATTGAGGGTGTCAAATGGTAAAAGTGCCGCAGGGATGTCCGATTCCACCACTATGAGATTTTTAGTCAGGTTGAATTCGTGCCTGATCCGGAGCAGTTCCCTGAAGGCTTCAGACCCGTTTTCGAGCGTCAGATTCTTGAAATCGAGCCAGTAACCCAGCCTTTCCGGGCTTCTGATGCAGCCAAGCCAGACCGGCAGCGTAAGCGTGGAGGTGTCGGTGAAATTATGCTTAACGATGAATGTTTTAATGCTTGTATCATAATGCACATCCAACTCGAAACCACTATAGCTGTCCTGAAAATACTGTGCTTTGCCAGGTGTATTTACCCGGTGAAGCCAAACCTGCAACGATCGGGTAACGGGAACCGGATCAGGATCATCCTTTTGGCATGAAACGGCGAACAACAACATGATGGTCGCCAAACCACACAGCAACCTCGATAGAGCCGGGACCTTCTGCACTGATAATAAATTTTTCATGCCGGTGACAAACTTAGGTAAAAATTTGGCTGGTTGACGCTAAACCCATAATTTTATCGGATCAAGCAAAGAGGATATTTGCACTGTTTATACATAAAACAGGATAAATTAGTACATTCTAAATGAGTAACAGCGTTGCCCGAAGTGGCTAAATATCAATATGCATTGGTGAAACCCTTGGTTAGAAGAGTTGCCACGAAGGCTAAATATCAATAACCGTGGGTGAAACCCCGGTTAAGAATGGTGAAAAACCACAGCCCCGAAGGTTGAATAATTCGATACAAATGATGAGATTCAACCCCTTCAGGGCTGATTTGGTAATCGTTATTACTATCATGGGCAATGCCCATGGATATTCAAATTTAGCTCTTTCAGAGCTATGGTGAGTAGGGCCGGACTATCGTTAATCAATATGCATAAGAGTCTGTGTAAATTTCTTATTTAGTTATATTTTTGTGTGCAAGACTGTGCCGTAGGCACAAAATCTGGGTAGAAATCGAATGTTCTGAGAACCATTTCGTCCCGTACGGGACGAAATAATGCATCTATCCCTGTTATTCTACAAACATAAAATCGCTAAAGGGATTTAACAACAAATTTAAACAGACTCTAAATCAAATTGTATACATTTATCTCGTTCATAGTATTACATATTTAAAAATATAAAAAATGAAAGTTATCGTACTTGGCGCAGGACTGGTTGGCGGCCCCATGGCCATCGACCTCTCCAAAGATGCATCATTCGAAGTCACTGTTGCAGATATCAATCAGGTGGCGCTCCAAAATCTTGTCGACCGGCAATCGGAAGTGGCTGTTCGCCAGGGGGCTGGTAGCCGGAAGATTGCCACTGTCGTGGCTGATCTGAGTGATCCTGTCAATGTGTCCCGGTTGGTGGCGGATCACGACATGGTAATCAATGCAGTACCCGGCTTCATGGGTTTTCAAACCCTGAAAGCCATTATCGGGGCTGGGAAAAACGTGGTTGACATCGCCTTTTTTATCGAAGATCCCTTTGAGCTCGACGAGTTAGCCCGTGAAAAGAATGTAACCGCCATCATGGATATGGGCGTAGCACCCGGCATGTGCAACGTCCTGATTGGCTATGCCGATCACCTGCTGGATGAAACGAAAAACATACTGTACATGGTAGGCGGTCTTCCCGAAATCCGTGAGTGGCCCTATGAATACAAGGCGGTATTTTCACCTGTTGATGTCATCGAAGAGTATACCCGCCCGGCCCGGTACATTGAAAACGGAAAACTCATCGTCAAACCGGCACTTTCCGACCCTGAATTGCTGAACTTCCCCGGAATCGGAACCCTCGAAGCATTCAACACCGACGGGCTGCGTTCGCTGGCACATACTGTGAGTTGTCCCAATATGAAAGAGAAAACCCTGCGTTATCCCGGGCACATCGAAAAGATGCGTGTTTTACGCGAAACTGGTTTTTTCAGCCAGGAGGAGATCGAGGTACGCGGAACCCGCATCAAACCAATGGATCTCACAGCAAAGCTGCTTTTCCCGAAATGGAAGTTGGAAGAGGGGGAGGTTGACATCACCGTGATGCAGGTAATGGTGGAGGGTACCAAAGAAGGTAAACCCGTACGTTACACCTGGAATCTCTTTGACAAATACGACCCGCAAACCCGCATACATTCCATGGCACGCACCACAGGTTATTCGGCCACCGTAGCATTGCACATGATCGCCGATGGCATTTACACCCGGAAAGGAATCTCCGTGCCCGAATACATCGGTAAACAACCTGAATGCGTCCGATATTTGCTGAACGGCCTAAAAGAAAGAGGTGTGATTTACCGGGAAACCGTTGAATGATGTTCCGGTAGAGAGGCGCATTAAGGAGTAATAATGATTATTTATAATTTATTGGCGATTAATCGGAATCGTACCAGTAGGTTTTATTTGATTCGATTTTGACAGCAACAGTAGAATCCTTGATTTCACTGGTATGATTGTGATTAATCCTGTTTATTTTCACCGGGAACCACACAGAAACTACTGAGATTGTAATGTAATTTTTTTTTGTATCCCCCCTTGGAAAAGGAAAAAGATGCTTAACTTTGGTATTGGATAACTGCTTAAAATTTTTGTCCGTGAATCATATAACCATAAAACTGACCATCGCATTTCTTTTTTTGGTGGGTTTACCGGGATTGCAAGCGCAGCAAGCCATCCTTTCTGCCAGCAGCAATGCCACCGGCAACGACGGATCGGTCAGCTATTCGGTTGGCCAGGTAGCTTTTATTGAAAAGCTGGGGGCCACCGGTACCATAACGGAAGGGGTACAGCAACCATACGAAATTTTATTCATGGAAGGCATTGATCAGGAACCTGGAATTACGGTTGAGTGTATTGTATATCCTAACCCGGCAAACGGTTATGTAATCCTGAAAATCAAAAATCGGAACATTTTACCTTCAAATTGTCAGCTTAACAACATGAATGGTTTACTGTTACGAAACATAAACATTGAAGGCGACCAAACCTGCATCCCCATGGATGACCTCGTGCCCGCAACTTATTTCCTGACAGTTTTCAAAAATGACAAAGCGTTGCAAACTTATAAAATCATAAAAAAATAGGGATATGAAAAAACTATCTGCCATTGTGGCGGCAGTGATTTTTACAATAGGATTGTTTGCGCAGCCACCTCAGAAATTCAGTTATCAGGCAGTTGTCAGGAATGCCGCTGGCAAATTGGTGCAAAGCAGCAATGTTGGCGTCAGGATCAGTATCCTGCAAGGTTCAGCAGAAGGAGCCGTTGTTTATTCCGAAACACATAATGCGGTCACCAATGTCAACGGACTGGTTGCCCTGGAAATTGGCGGGGGAACACCAACCGGCGCTTTTTCTGATATCAACTGGGCCAATGGTCCCTATTTCCTGAAATCAGAAACCGATCCGCAGGGAGGAACAAATTATAACGTATCCGGCGTAAGCCAATTGTTGAGCGTGCCCTATGCCTTGAACGCCCAAACGGTCGGCAATGGGTTTAGCGGCGATTATAACGACCTTACCAACAAACCGGTGATCGACGGTTCAGAAACCAAAATTCAGTCAGGGAACAAAATATCGGTTTGCGGAACAGGAACTGTAGCAACCCCTTATGTGATCAACGCCTCGAATAACGGGTTTCCCCTATACAATAAAACGACCATAACGACTTCACAAACCTGGACTGTTCCTGGCGCTGTTTCTAAAATTAAAGTCGAATTATGGGGAGGAGCAGGTGGTGGTGGCGGTGCAGGAGCATATTCCTACTCATTTCCCCTGAATGATGGCGGTGATGGCGGTACAGGTGGATATGTCCAGCAGGAAATTGATGTGGTGCCCGATCAGCAATTTAACATTGTGATAGGCTGGGGGGGATATAGCGGCTACAATGCCTACTATGTTTATCCCTGGTTTTATGGCGATACAGATGGCGGAAACGGAGGAGATACCTGGTTTGGTCAGTTCAAGGCTGCCGGCGGAACAGGAGGGAAAAAAGGCAGCGGTTCCCCCACTCCGGTTCATGGCAATGCAGGAACCGCTAATATTGGTAATATATCCGGATATGCTGATCCTCCTCAGAATAGTATCCTGAATGTGTTCATGGGATTGGAAAGATCCTATCTGAATGAGCGGGTTTTAACTTCCAAATCCGGCAAAGGAGGTTCCATCTCAGCATACTCCGACAAATCACCGACCCAGGGAGAGGGCGGTGCTGCCGTCATCACGCTGTTTGAATAACAGAAGTGTTCAGCCTTAAAGGAGCAGGAACATTTTCAGCAATGGTTTTTTTATGACACACGGCACAAAAAAGGTGCATTTATACTGTTTTGCGATCGTACTTCTGGTCTTTGTCAATGTTATCCGTTCGGGAGTTTTGGTTGACCGGTCGTTTTTACCCCGATTCCTTTTACTTTCCTGTTTATTATTGATTGCCCTGATGTCGGGATTCCGCAAGAAAAGTATGTTGCGGCATAATTTTTTTGAATATGCTTTTATTCTCTTTTATCTGTGGAATTTACTATCCTGTTTATGGGCCATCTCACCGTCGGAAGCCATCATGCAATCACAACTGGTTTTTCTCTGCCTGACGCTGTTTTTGATCGTTTCCGCATTATCAGATGAAAATGAGGTATTTGAAAACATTTTCATTAGGACCCATATTTTCGCCCTTCTGGTTTCCTTTACGCTGGCGTTTTACAAGATGTCGACATTGGTCTTTTTCGACCCCTATAAAATTATTTCAATATCGGCCAATAACAATTTGTACGCTGGTTTTTTAATCATTTCACTGCCGCTTGTCATAACCGGGTATTCAATAAATTCGGGGTTCTGGAAATACCTGTCGGCCCTGGTCGTCACGCTGACCATCTTCTTTATCATTATTATCCAGAGCAGGGCTGCCTATCTGGGATTGTTTGTTGGATTGGTTTTTACGTTCAGTTTGATGCTTTGGAAATACCCAGGCGCTTTTTCCAAAAAAAATATTATAGTCGGTGTCGTTTCCCTGTTTTTGTTGTTCTCCGGGATATTTATCTTTTATTCATCCCTCGACAACGTGAGGAAAAGCTATTTTTTGAGTAAAATACCGGTGTGGCAATATTTCAGTTCCTACCAGACTGCAAGTGTTGAGGAGATGCTGAAAATGCGGAATGCCGGCAAAGCGGGCAATACGCAGATGGCTGCATTCGATTTCGCCGAAGCCTACTATGAGAATGCCAATCTCCGAGCCATTTTCTGGAAAAAATCAGCCTGTTTGATAAAATCAAATCCCATTGCAGGCGTTGGTGCCGGAAACTGGAGGTTAAACATCCCCTCTTGTAAAGAACCTGCAAATCCGTTGCATACGATTAAGAATTACACTTATAGTCAGCCCCATAACGAATGGATAAACATCATCTCGGAACTTGGCATTGTTGGCTTTCTTCTGGCGGTATTTGTATTTTTTGTCCCGGTGTTCCT
Source organism: uncultured Bacteroidales bacterium (assembly GCA_903925275.1). Taxonomy (GTDB): domain Bacteria; phylum Bacteroidota; class Bacteroidia; order Bacteroidales; family FEN-979; genus CAIVAT01. The sequence continues at coordinate 2,452 of CAIYES010000150.1, read as the reverse complement.
CGTGTTATACAGGATTTTATTCAGGGTTCCAAAACCCGATATTGCCGCCGCGTTTTATGGCGCTTTTATCATCGGATTTTATCTCTTTGCAGTATTTGATTTCCCATTAAAGCGGATCGAACACAATGTTCTATTATTCTCGGTATTGGCCTTTCTTTTTCACAAAGTTCCGTTGAATGACCTGAAGTTCCGTTTTGCAAAAGGCACTCCCCGGATGCATTCCACCTCTGAAAACATTGAAAGGGCCTGCAGGGGGGTAGGTTTGTTCTTTACCAATGCCTGCCGGCGGGGTTGTGGAAAAGGGGCATTGGCACTGCTGCTCCTGTTCACAATTTTTGTTGCATCCGCCAGGATCAGCGGAGAGTATTTTACAATAAAAATGTTCAGAAATGAAGGGAAAAATGACGACCTGGTCATTCATTATTGCCAAAAAGCAGAAAACGTTTTTTACAGGATTACGCCGAACACCTTACCATTAGCCTGGTTTGAAGGAGCAGCCTGGTATCACAAAGGAGATGCCAATTCGGCCCTGAAGTGTTTTCAACGGGCATTAAAATCAACACCATATGAAGTGAGGGTATTGAACGATTATGCTGCCTCTCTTTATAGTCTGAAGAAATCGGATGAGGCAAAAGCAGTATTATTGCAAACCATCGGCATTGATCCGTTTTTTGATGATGCCCGGTTTAATCTCGGAGCAATTTATTATCTGACCGGAAACCGCGACAGCGCCTTGATGTGTATTAAGCAGTGCAGGGATTCACAAAAAAAGAGCGATTTTCTGAAAGAGTTGGAAATGCCACCTGGCTACCCGCAATGAAGATAGGTGTTAACCAGTTTCATAAGCTCCTTTTCGTGGTGTTTGACCGTTTCACGGAGTTCAAGGTCGTTGAAACTTTTTAAATACCGTACCAGTCCATCGATGATCTGCTTCGGGAAGATCCCGTGTTCTTCATATATGTTGCGATGTTTTTCAAGATAATCGGCCGACTCCCAGCAGGAAAATGGAAGTTGCTGCAATTGGTTTACCCGCGATTTATATTTCTCCTCAAAAATGTTGACGTCAACATAGGTCTTCTCTGCAAACTCCAGGGCATTTTTCATCTCCATGCCATGGCGTGCAGCAACGGTAAGTCCTGCAAAAAGCAGGTAGATGTCGGCCGAACCATCCGGGCAGCGGAATTCAACGGTCTGGCGGCCCCCAAAACCCTGCTGTGTATCATGCTCCTGGGGATTGGCATCGGTGATCATGTCGTGTTTGCTGCCCCATCCAAGCGGTACACGCACAAGGACCGAACGGTTGCGGTCGCCCCAGCAGATGTTTGTGGGCGCCTCCTGATGCGGAACCAGCCGGAAATAGCTGGTAGGGATCATATTTCCAAAGGCTGTAAGCGATTGTGAAAGATCGAGGTAGCCTGCAATTGCTTTTTTGGCGGTGTCAGATAATTTTCCGTTGTCAAGCATCACACTGCTCCCGTTTTTCATCAGGCGGGTATGCACGTGCATCCCGCTTCCGGCCTTGCCTGGTGTGATTTTGGGCGCAAAAGTAATGGTGACTCCATATTTATAGGCCAGCGACCGGAGAATCCATTTGGCGATCATCAACTGATCGGCGGCATCTTCGATGCGCACAGGTGTAAATTCAATCTCATTTTGCTCATAGGAAAGTCCTGATTCGGTAAAATTACCCACTTCCGAATGGCCATATTTAATATATCCACCACATTTGGCAATGGCCTGCATCGCCTCAATTCGCAGGTTTTGCCATTTACAAAAGGGCGATGATTCATGATATCCCCGCTGGTCAACGGCTTCGAATAACCGGTCCTGTTCGCTGATGATATAATATTCAAGTTCGCCCATCACCTCAAACGACAGCCCGGTCTTATTTCTCAGCACTTCATGCGATTTGCGCAGGATGTATTCGGGTGAATTGGCAAAAGGCTGGCCGTCTTTGTCGTAATAGGAACAAAGAATGTCAACTGCTGGAACTGCAGAAAAGGGATTTAGAAAAGCAGTACGGTACCGCGGAATTACATATAGGTCAGAAGAACCCGCCTCGACGTAATTCGGGAAGAGACTTGACCCGTCAACCCGCTCACCCGCACTCAGGATGCTGTCGAGATGCTGACGGTCCTTGATAATGAAATTCAGGGTCTTCAAACGGCTGTCGGCAGCAGAATAGCGAAAATTTAACATCTGGATGCCGTTCGACTCAATAAAGCGTATCAGGTCGGCTTTGGTAAAATCGTCGGCCGGTTTATCGAGAAAGTGCACGAGGGCATTGGGATTCAGCGAAATATTTTCATTCATGGCCAGTCAGATTCTGTTAACGTCAGGAGCAGACAAAAATAAGAATTTTTTCTAACTTTGTACCCCTGCAACTTTATCACTTGTCATTTGTCACTTGTCACTTGTCATTTGTCATTTGTCACTTGTCACTTGTCACTTT
>CAIYES010000149.1 GCA_903925275.1 uncultured Bacteroidales bacterium | reverse complement strand
TTGTTCCAGTTGTTTTATAAATATTTGGAAACAGCCATGCCTTCAGGCACGGGATTGATCCTGTTTCCGGGATCATTATTTCCTAGTCCTGGTTTCATGAACACGGAGAAAAGTCACCATCCCCCTGTTGTCCTTTTTTACGGATACCTCATTGATACTGACAATAAAGGCCGAAGTGGCCATTCGTTTGACAAAACCAAGGGATGTCTCCCGGTCTAAAATAGTTTTCATGTCCTTCCCCACCGTTTCAACGATGGCATTGGATGCAAATACCTTATTGTGGACAGGGTTTATCATCTGAATTCGTTTACCCGGCGTAAGCGATTTGTCGAGAATTGATTCAAGGTCGGAGAGATAATCCCCGTTTGGTTCAGGCGGCCTGGGAGGTGAATTCTTTTTCGTAACAGTAACTAAAAATTGTGGTGTTTGTTTTTGGGTGCTGTGATTAACTACAAATTCTGTTGTTAGCGACTTTGCTTTGGTTAAAACACTGTCCCAACTTGGCTGAATCTCGCCGTTGAGCGCGTTCTCAACTCCGCGAAAATACGAAAGGGTAAACAGTCCCCCCTGGTCTTCCAATGCCAGGCTGAATTCCCCCCTGCTGCTTGAACTGATAAGCACATCCCCGGAATATTCTCCAAACAGACTGGAATAGACCTTTTCAGGCGAATTAACTTCCTCAACCACTGTTTGCCCTTTGTTAGCAAGTTTAGGGGTAACGATCTTGCTGGGGTTGTTACAACAATCCCCGAAAACAATGCACAAACGCGCTCCTTTTCCCTTGAGGATACCGTCAACCTGCTCCAGCGGGAAGTAATTCTCATCACGGTTCAGGCCCAGAGGGTTAAGATTTAGTTGAGGCCAGTCCGACATATCGTTCACTGCCCGTGCACCATGACCGGAAAAATAGAAGAAAACAACATCATCAGGACTACAAACAAGAGTATTTAAACTGGTTTTGAGATTCTCAATGGTAAAATCATATTCGCTGAATATCTGCTCCTTCAACTGATAATTAAGCACCCTCGAAATGGTTCGCAATTCAACCATAACCTTGTCTTTATCCACTGTGCAAGACGAACCGATTTTCTCATCGAATGTATTGGCAAAAATGAGACAATGGATGGTCTGTGCCTGAATAACTGCGATTGCAATGAAAAACAATGCAAGAAAAACTATTCTTTTCATTTTTTAACAACCTTTTTGGGCTCTTTCTTTTTCATTTTAGTACCCTTTTTGGGCTCTTTCTTTTTCATTTTATTGACTTTGTTTATGAATTGGTCAATCAACCGGTTGGACTTGTATTCCTTCCTTATTAAAATATTCGTGTACCCAAATCCGAATTCTTGGCTGGCAGGGCTGAACACTACACTCACTGATCCTTTTGCATTTACGAACTTGCATACCAGTTCAGGTTCAAAAGCATGCTTGATTTTAATTTTGGACCAGTTCCAGGTTGAATCTGATAATAAAAGGTACTGAAGAAAACCGATTTGTTTTTTACCAAGCAACCCTACCGAATCTTCTGAATTATACCACAATGTGTCCTTGCTCAAACTATCGGTGTGTGATTTTTGTAACACATGCTTCACAACGACATAATCAGGACTACTGAGTATGGCGCAGATGCTATCTTGCAGGAAAAGCCGGATAAGTGAATCTGATTCCAGACCATTTTCAGTAGAATCGCATACAATCTCTGTATTAGCGTTTCGGTTGCAGGCAAATCCTGGCTTACCGGTACAACACGACAGAATAAAGATGCCAAAAACCAGCGGGATAAATAAAGCGCTTCTTTTCATGAATTTGGCTTATTGGTGATTAATTTCGATAATAATGGCTGCTACAGACTTTTGATCAGCCCTGGCATCGAATTTTATTTTAGTGGGGTCGAGGGTTATATTACTTCGTGGAATCAGGCCGCCGGCAAGTGCCCCTTGAATTTTTTCCACAAAACTCCCGGAAGCCGACTTTATTTTTCCGGTTATACTATTAATGTCTAATTCTTTAGTTGAATATATCACACATGTAAAATCCTTGCCAACGGTATTATCCAATTGTATCCATGATTTTTCACTGGGCAGGGCCACTTCGTTGGCCGAATAGCTAAGAAACGCACTTTCACTTCTTACCGGGAACAGCTGACTTACCGCATTGGTCAGGTCTGAGCTGACTACGTAAACATAGACTGACTGATTGGCTGTAATCAATAGCCTGTATCGACTACCCGATGACAAAGGGTTAGACAACAGGTAATCGCCAATGCCAACCTCCTCGATTACGGTTTGCCCTTTTACTGAAAGTTCTTTGTTTTTTACAACCTGAAGTTCTGTCCCGCTATTCGAAATAAGCTTTACGGTACCGGCAATTGTCACCCCCTGGGGCGTGTTTGTTTCAGGATAAGCTTCGAACGCGTATTTGGTATAGTTGGCAAAATCTTCATATTTTGCCCAAATAAATCCGTCATTACCCCAGCTGCTTCCCCAACTGTTCATGATTTCAAAAGCGCCTCTGTATTTGTTGTCGTCATATCCCACAACGCATATAGCATGACCACCTTGCGGTGGTTCCCCCGGTGAAGGAGCCCAACATCCTTTTGCAGTAAAAAACGAACTTGGAACCGCCATACCAAATACTACCGGATTACCATTGCTCAGTGCCGTCTTTACTGACGAAATCTTGATGTCGTTCGTGGCATCTGTATCGAACAACCGATTGGCTCCTTTCAACTTGTACTTTTTTGCCTTCTCAATTACCGATGGTGATATCTCTGATGTGCATGGTGTTGAAAAATCGGAAAGAAGTGGCACACCTCTATCGACCATTGAGTTAATTGCCTCGGGAAGTCTTGCACCTGCAGAACACGAAAAATTTTCACGATCAGTTGCAAAGTAATAGTTGAATGCCGGTGAAAAAACCAGGTCATTGATTTCCGCTGTTTTTGTTAAGTTCTTTTGTTTTGCCTCAATGATTGTACGCATTGCCCATGCTGTTGACCAGCCTACACAAGTGCCGTTGGATCCCTGATCCCCTATTTCGGGACAATAGATCTTAAGACTTACGCTTGATGGAGCTGATTTATAGGCTTTTTCTGTAAGGCGTGCCTTACGTGGCATGGCATCATAACTTTTATTATCAAAGATCAACCCAGTAGGGTAATCCCTTTTTTGGCTGAATCCACTCATAACTATTAAAGTGGCAACAACGAACAGCGTGATTTTTTTCATTCTGGAAAAGTTAAAATTAGTAACCAATGATTTGATTGCGATGAAAAGAACCTCATTCCATGACACTCCTTCCAAGTTGTAATAATTATGTGATCTGTAATTTGTTGGACATTAATAAGTTTTATTTTCAATTTTCAATTCAATTTTTCCATATTTCAAAAAGGCTTTCATTAATTTCTCCCTGTACTTTGGCTCAAGAATGATGCAGCCTGTTGAGGCATCAGCAGGATCTGTATCATAACCATGTATTAAAAAGGAACCTCTGCCATTAGGATTAATGACATCAGGACCGGGAGTTAAAACCAATTTCATCTTTTGTTTATCAAGGATTGAGGTAATAAACCATGTTCCTGACGGGATCATTCCATATCCTTCAATAAGTTTCCCTTTCTTATTATATCGCGGAGGATCCGGGCTATCTTTATATTGTTGTGTGTGAGGATTATTTGCCGCATTTAAGTGCCCTGAAGAAGCATTAGTTTCAAATGAAAACTCACCTGTTGGGTCACTGTAAACAAATTTCCCGCTCCTGGCAATTTCATTGTGATATTCAACGGTAAAAGATGCTTTGGTGGCAGCACTATCGGCATTGTTTTTTATGCCACAATCTTTCAGAAAAGCATGGTCAATGCTGACGAAAGATTGTACATCAGCAAATTCAATAGCTCCATAACATATTTTTTCTTTATCCAACACCAACTTATCAAACATGTAAGTAAGTTTCTTATTTGTTCCATTTACCATGGTGAGTAGAATGTCAAACTGCCCGCATGTTGGAAAAATGTACTTGCTTTTTAATTTTATTGCAAAACTGTTTCCAGATGATACTGGATTTAGCCGATAGCTGTAATCAATCAAATTCTTTTGCCCATCCTGAATGGGTTGCCAGCCGGTCCATTTTTGAGCGATCAATTGACTGGTAAGACATGTCAAAATTGATAGTATTATTAATGTTTTTTGTTTACAAGTCATGTTAAAAGAATTTTACAATTATTAACACCATCTTCTATACACAGTTGTTTTCAATTGCCATCTCCACTGCTGACATCACTTTTCTTTTAGACATGCGTGAGCTCAGCACTAATCGATGTAACAGATAACATGATTTCAGCAAAGGTTTCATATATTTCTGTTTTGAATGGCTCAACTTTCGATTCAGGTAATGTACCTCCTTCATTATTTATATTATGACCATTTAATGGTGAACCAAAACCAGTATAAGTGCCTTCTAAAAAAACAGGTTTGCCAATCTTATTTTTTATCTGCCAATAAATTGTTATGCCATGTCCCCCATCATTGTTTGTACCATTTTTTACTCTTACAGAAATTGTTACATCATCAGTAGTAAGAATGGTTGTGAACGCACTGCTAACTGAAGATTGGCTTTTAACGGTTTGTGCAAAACTTTGTGCGCAAATGCAGCAAACACATACTATCGTCATGAATAATTTGTTTTTCATGATTTCTGATTTAGAGTCTAATTATTTGTTTTAATGATTATTGAGTGGATCAATCCTTGCTTATTTCAGAAAGCCTCATTGGATGATGCCTTTTTCTTTTTTAATAAAATAAATGTATCCAATGCTTTCGTCATTCGGTTTGAAAAATTCTCTTCCATATTCATATCTAATGCGATTACGGCATGATCATATCGAGTGGTATAATCATCATTCCATTCGCCATCATCGTGCAAATAATGCGCTGCTAACACATTTGTGCCATTAAATTCAACCCCATTTGATAATATTTCATAGGAAGTAATACGCAATGGATAAATCCAAAAATGCAACTTTCCCGATCCAGATGTGAAACTCCAGACAGGTTCATTATTAACATTTCTTTCTTGAATAATATTAAAAATGTCTGATGTTTCCCGGGGAGGGCCAACTCTTTTTGCATAGAGTTTCACTTTATTAAAAATCCAATCCTGAGTTGTTTGTAATGTTGGTTGATTTTGGGCGGCACAGTTATAATAGAAAGTAAACAGTAGTGAAGTCAGAATAATAATTTTTTTCATCGGCACAGATATTGGACGATCTGGAAACAATTGTTTGAAAAATCATTTAAAAGTTGAGCACATCTGGTTGAAAAAAAGTGGGTTGCGTTACTCATTGTCCGAATGGATCAGCTTCTTCTTTATAATATGATTGTAAATTGAGAATTGCTTTTTTTAGCTTTTCTTCATCAGCAATGTTGAAGCTTGGCAGCATAAATGTTGGAAGGTTAGAAGTAATATCTTTATCCTTTTCATAAAAAACAATATTATTATTTTTTGTAGTAATAACCATTAATCGATTTCTCCCTGTAATTGTTTTTAAAGGTCTTTCATAGGTTTCATGTTCTTCAGTTACTGAATAGGTAATACTTATGATTTTATTAATGAAAATTTCTACAGAATTGTCAAATAATTGGTCTGAACTATTGGGTCCACTGTAATCAATTTCCTTTGACCAATATTTCAAAATTATTTTTATAAATGGGCTACCATTTTTTTCCTCGATATTATAACTTTGATAATAAAATGCCGTATTCCGCTGTGTATCAATGTAATCTCGGTCTAATTCCCTATTGTATTTGTACAGATATTTGCTATTTTCCATACATTTACCAACACAATTTTCATTTAACTTTTCAATTATGTAATTAATTGTAACCTGCTTCGAAGGTTTAGCCGGTTGTGCTGCAACTTTCGGTTTTACCTGTGCCTGTGCAAAAACTACAAAAAGCAAAATAAAATTAATCAGCAATGTTTTCTTCATGGTCAGGTGTTTAAAGTACTGGAAAAACTGTTTGGCGTTTGTTAAAGAGGTCTCTTGTAGTTTGCCTTGAAAAATTTACCTTAATCATTTTTGAATTCAATTCCGGTGACTTGTAATCCATTACGCCAAATATACTTTGCCTGATCTGCTGAAATATAATCCCAGTCATTGGTATTTCGATTTTTGTAAGGGGTTTTCATAAACAGTTGGTCCCAATCGGGTGAACCAGGGATGGGATTGTATCCATAAGTATTATTGCCCTTCGGTATCACTCCCAAAGCGCCATCTGCCAGTATGTAATAATAGGAACTATATATGTTTGCATAGATCTTCAGAAAGGTGTGGAAATTTTCGTTTCCGAGACAATCATCAGTGCTGCCACTTGAAGGTTGCCACTTAATATTTACAAAAACAGTAGGCTCACCTACAAGTGCGCTCAGTCTATACTTTGCTGTTAATGAAGCTACACTGCATTGTCCCAGGGTAAACCACACTTTTTGTACTTCTCCCTCTGCTGTTGGTCTTTGACTGTAAACCTGAATTGTTAAGAAAAGAGCAAGCGTACAAATTGAGGTTCTGAAATTTGTTTTCATATCCATTAGTCTTTGTTGTAGATTTAAGTTTGGTTTACTTTATACCGGATCAAAAAGATTAACATTATGGTATTACTTGTTAGCTATACAAATAACATTCAATTCATTACCTCAATTTTCATTCATAAATTAAACGATTGCAAACATAAATATTCCCTTACGTGCACGCAATAGTACTAAAGTGTCATTTTTTATGCTATTTTTGCCACGAAGTAACAACCTCGACCTTTCTCTGTCGAATACTCAGCCTGTTATCAGGTTCCTCTGAAAAACTCACCCCCACCATCTTTCGTTTAGACTTGTGAATTCCGCAATAAGAATTTACACAATAAATGACACATGAGGAGTAAGAAAAAAATTCGGAATTACTACGATGAATATCTTGAGATTTGCAGGTCAGTTGCTGCTTCACACGGTATACTTGATTTGAAAGAGTCGCTTAAAAAAGAGAATTCCGGGAAATGTCTTTCCCTGCCGTTCGGAACATGCCTGATGGACTATTCAAGTAATAACTACGCTTACATAAGCGATCATTGTGATGAAATCATCACCTACTCAAAAGACGAATATTTTGACGGAGGACCTGACTTCCATGCACGGAAGTTTCATCCTGATGATAAAATCATATTCACCAGGCAGGTTTTTCGCGACATCAGGGAATTTTGGAGCCACATTCCGGCAGAGGAAATTTCCGATTACAGGTTTTCATTCAATCACCGCTACCTCCGCAGAGACGGTACAACCTCACAGCTCCTGCAACAGAGCACCTATTTGGAGCCGGATTCCAGCGGCATCCCGGTACTAAACCTGCTGACATTTACCGATATCGGCGATTTTAAGACTGATACAAGTCTGGTGCTGACGGTTTCCCGTCTTATTGATGGTCAGGGGTATGTGAAAGTTTTTTCAAAATCGTATCCCCAGTCAGGAAATACCGTCCTGTCGAAAAGGGAACTGGAAATCCTAAAACTCTGCATTGATGGAATGACCAGTAAAATGATTGCTGACAAGCTTTTTCTGAGCGAACAGACGGTAAAAAATCACAAACGCAACATGATGGCGAAAACCTCGGCAAGTAACATTGCTGCCTTGATCAGCTTAAGCCTGATGAATAATTGGATATTCTGATCAACCGGCTACGAAAAATCTGTCAAGAAGGGCGGCAAGTTCTGAGGGTTTTTCAGTGATGACAAAATGGCCACATCCCCCGATCACCTGGATTTTCTGTTCCCAGAGATTCCGGATTCTCAACTTTTCAAGGTATGGTAATTGAACTGCAAGATCTCCCTCCGCATGGATGATTGCAACGGGCCCCTGAAACTGGTTCAGCCGCTCAATCTGATCTCCGGCATGCCGAGCCAGGTTCATGCAACCGTCACGGAATGAAGGGCTTGTATTCCTTATGGAATCTTTGATTTCACTTTTCATTGGGTCATTGTCGATCCGGATCACAGCGTGATACAGTCGTTCAATCTCATTTTCAGAGAGTATGCCTTGCAGAAACAGGGCGGAATCCTCGTTTAAATAGTATGCATCTGTCATATCCGCCATAGATCGGAGCGGGGGATGACCTGCAATGGCAATTTTCTTAATGGCTGGAACCAGGTCGAAGGATTCCAGTAGCAAAAATCCACCCATGGAAAAACCAAAGGCAGCAACCTCCACAATTCCAAAGTAATCAAGAACAGCATTGAAAAGCAAGGCAAGGTTCTCCCTGGTGAAGTCCTCTTTATTCCATGCCTCCGATTGATTATGACCCGGAAGATCAAGCGTAAGTATATGATAACGTGACTCAAGCAGACGGGTTAATGGACTGAAAAAGCCAGAATGAACAGAATTGCCATGAAGTAAAAGCACCGGGGGATTGACTGCACTGCCAGATTCATAAAGTGCTATGGACTTATTCGAACAGGTAATAAAAGATTGCTTCATGGGGGACCGGACTTATCAGTAAATGCGACAATGCTAAGTATTAGCAACGTAACCACCGCAAAAATACGAATAAATCATGACTATAATGAGGACACAAGGCGGATGCCAATATCGTAGTTGCCATCATCAGGGTGGATGCCGCTGCGGCTCGCACTCCGGCACCGCCGGGCATCATCGTTCCAACTACCGCCCCGGAGCACACGGTACGACCATGCACTGGGTTCGGCAGGGTTGGTTTGAGCGCCGGTTGAATTACCGTCATACCAGTCGTTACACCATTCCCACACATTGCCATGCATTTCATACAAACCCCATGCATTGGGGGGAAAACTTCCTACCGGCATTGTTTTTGGACCATCATAATTTGCCTGGGATTTAGAAAGGCTGTCCCCTGTATTAAAGGCCAAAATCGTGCCTGCGCGGCACGCATATTCCCATTCGGCTTCAGTTGGTAAACGGCTACCCATCCACAAGGCGAAATTATTCGCATCCTCCCAATTCACATTGATAACGGGCCGCTGTTCACGACCCCAGCCCTGATCACCCGGTTTTTGAACACCCATTTCATCGCAAAAAGCATCGTACTGATCAAAAGTAACAGCAAACCTGCTCATTTTACAGGCGCCTACCATCACCATGCGGCTGGTTTCATTACCAGAACGGTCCTTCTCATTGCCAGGGCTCCCCATTCCAAATAGGCCCCCGGGTATCTCTATCCATTCAATATTTGGCTTCATTGCTCTATTTATAAAAAGATAAATCTAATCTGAAAAAATGAACATGCCTGATTATCGGAAATGCTTGAAAATGGCGATCTCCCTGATGCAGGCTTTCAGGTTTCGGATTTTGACATTGCAAATGGCAAGGACGGTGGAAATAATCCCTGTTTTCCCGGGGAACACAAGCCGGAAGCCGATGCATTCGTAGCCGACGTTCGGATTGTCGCCGTAGCGTCGTGCACTCCGGCAATACTCAGCCACATGGATGTACGAACCTCCGCGGTGCACGCGGTAAAACCCTTTAGACGGGCCCCTGGGGTTGGTTTGCGCGCTGGCTGAATAATCGCCATACCAGTCGCTGCACCAATCCCATACATTGCCATGCATTTCGTATAAACCCCACGCATTGGGCGGATAACTTCCTACCGGCATTGTTTTTGGACTATCGTAATTTGCCTGGGATCTGGAAAGGCTGTTCCCGGTGTTAAAGGCTGTTGTAGTGCCCGCCCGGCAGGCATATTCCCATTCGGCTTCGGTAGGCAAACGGCAACCCATCCATAAGGCGAAATTATTGGCATCCTCCCAACTCACATGAATAACCGGCCGGTTGCCACGACCCGAACCGTCATCATCCGGTTTTTGAAGACCCATTTCATCGCAAAAAGCATCGTACTGATCAAAAGTAACAGCAAACCTGCTCATTTTAAATGCACGTAACGTCACCATGTGCTGGATTTCTTTTTTATCACGGCCAGTCTCATCAGCAGGGCTACCCATTTCAAACATACCCCTGGGTATCTCTACCCATTCAATTTTTGGCTTACTCATTAAACCACAATATTAAAGTATACCTACTCTTGAAAGGATTTTCGGTAACCTCCTGTTTTTTATCTTTCATTAGGTAACTAAGGCAGGGTACCCCGTCCCGAATCACCGGAATCTTATCTACTATCCGGCTTCTTTCATTATATTTATCTAAAAAATGCCACGATAAATAAATCGAATCCATTTTGTTGGATGATTGTGAGGCCATTACCTCGGAAAAACTTTCCTGACTTGTCCCCTCTCAAATTAGTGCGGTCGTAAGTATTTAATAATCAGGATTCGTGTTAATAAAAAGACTAAATTTACCGCACTAAGGGTAGATTTGGCATGAAAATCAGGGTTGTCAAAACCGCATCAAAGGCACAGGCAGTTCAGGTAGTACGTTACCAGGACAACAAACGGATTGTTTTGCAGCACATCGGTTCGGCCCATTCCGAGGAAGAACTAAGCGACCTAATGATATTAGCGGAAGATTGGATAAAGGACAATACCAGCCAGCTTTCCATCTTCCCCGATAAGAACCCCAGCAAGTTGTTGCACCTCAACCACAGCACCTTTATTGGCATCAAATACCGTTACTTTCACGCGCAGGTACGTGCAATACTGGATATAATCAAGTTAGATGACCTACCTGCCTTACTAAACGATTTGGTGGCGATTAGGATATTTGAGCCCGCATCCAAGCTTCGTTCCCTTGAGCTGCTGGAGCAGTTTTTCGGCATCAGCCATAGCCGCAAGACATACTACAAGATTGCCCCCGACTGTGTCGACCTTAAGAAAAAAGTGGAGAATAAAGTTGCCGACTTTGCGGGCCATCATTACTCGTTTAATTTCGACATCCTGTTCTACGATGTAACAACGCTTTATTTTGAAACATTTGAAGAAGATGGGTTGCGCAAGAACGGGTTTTCGAAAGACAACAAATCGCAACAGCCACAAATACTGATCGCACTGATGGTGAGTAAAGAGGGATTCCCGGTTGCTTACGAGGTATTTTCGGGCAACACCTTCGAAGGGAACACCATTATCCCCGTCATTAAAGATTTTATCAAAAGAAATGGCGTGAAGGAGTTTACCGTGGTGGCCGATGCTGCGATGATCAGCTCGGAAAACATACAGCAATTGACCCAAAACAACATCAACTACATCGTAGGGGCACGGCTTGGGAATATCTATGCAGCACTGCTGGAAACCATTGACAAGACCATCGTACGGGAAGACGGCAAGAGTATACGGATAAAAACGGACAACGGTTATCTCATTTGCAGCTATTCATCAGTAAGATACCGAAAGGACAAATACGAAATGGAGAAGCAGATCGAAAAAGCAAAACAGGTAGTTGCAAAACCGTCAAAAAGCAAGAAGATGAAGTTTACCCAGACAAAAGGGCAGAAAATAGAACTCAATGAGGCATTGATCCGGAAAACGCAGAAACTGCTTGGAATCAAAGGGTATTACACAAACTTGGAAGCATCAGTAGCCGACAATACGATGATAATAGAGAGGTACCACGAACTTTATAAGGTAGAGCAAGCCTTCAGGATATCAAAAAATGACCTGCAAACAAGGCCAATCTTCCACTTCAAGGAGCAACCAATTAAGCTGCACATAATGATTTGTTTCATGGCACTTGTGGTATCAAAGCATATCGAACTAAAAACAGGCGTTTCAATCAGGAAATTTATAGACGAATCCAAAAAAATCGTTGATGGTGAAATCCTGAACCACATCACCCAGAAAATAGTGACCGTCAAAGCACAGCCAACACCCAAAATGATGGAACTTATCGCCAAATTAGAAGCACCGCACTAAAAGGGACAAGTCAGGAAAACACTGCGGAGGAGGTTGACCTGCTGATCGAAACACTCAACCTGATCGCCATGAAGACACCCTCACCGGGAAACAGTACGGGACCTTCAACGTCAAACTCAGCGCCGGTCTTAAACAGAAGCGTTGTAAAAAAACAGATGGTAGATATGATCAGGAACAAATCCTTGCAGGTCTATTCCCATGGTTAACGGGAGCGCTAAAACCGGGTTTGGGGACAAATTTTCTTCAGCCTTATCATTAACACACCATGGGGTGGCAGGCTCCCGGTAAGGTTTTCACTTGTGTTCCCGATGTCTGCGTGTTTCCACAGATCCCTGACACCGTAAGAATCAGCAATCTGATACTGGTTACTTAATTTCTTCAGCTCCTGGTTATAGGCAATTGTTTTCAAACTCCTCCTGACTTGTCCCCTCTCAAATTAGTGCGGTCGTAAGTATTTAATAATCAGGATTCGTGTTAATAAAAAGACTAAATTTACCGCACTAAGGATAGATTTGGCATGAAAAT
>CAIYES010000148.1 GCA_903925275.1 uncultured Bacteroidales bacterium | reverse complement strand
GGCGCCGGATAGTGCAGAGGCATTGGTACTTGCCGGCATCAAAGGTATTCTCAACTTTACCCCAAAGCCATTGAACGTACCTCCTTATGTATATCTCGAAGAATATGATATGATTACCTCCCTGGAAAAGGTCGCCTTCTTCGCTAAAAAGAATGATGAACGGTTTAAGTAGATAAAAATACGTGAAAATATTTTATGATTTCGATCATCTCGGAGAGATCCGTAACGCGGTCGTTACGACAGGGTCATTTGATGGCGTTCATATCGGCCATAAGGTAATCCTGCAGCGGCTGAAAAAACTGGCTGCCGAAATAGAAGGAGAAACAGTGTTGATCACGTTTCATCCCCACCCCAGAAAAGTCCTTTATCCTGAAACTGCAGGAAAAGGTTTATTACTGATCAATTCACAGCGGGAAAAAATAAATCTGCTTCAGAAAGCCGGATTGGACAACCTGATTATCGTAACATTTACCCTTGAGTTTTCAAAGATAACATCTGTCGAATTTGTCAGAAATATCCTCCTTAACAAACTTCATGCAAGGAAAATCGTTATCGGATTCAACCATCATTTCGGACATAACCGTGAAGGCGACTATGAGGCTTTGCGCGACCTTGGTCTGGCCAATGATTTTGCGGTTGAAGAAATTCCGGAACAGGACATTCATAACGAATCTGTGAGTTCGACCAAAATCAGAAAGGCTTTACAGGATGGGAATATTCAGAAGGCCAATGCCTATCTCGACCATCAATATATTGTCATGGGATTGTCAAAGAAAAGCAGCCCGATTCTGGAAGAAATCGGATTCCCCTGCTATACTGTAAAGATCGAAGAAGACTGTAAACTGGTTCCACCCAACGGTGTTTATGCAGTTACTGTAATCGGGGAGGACAGTTTTTCCCGGGCCATGTGTTTTATCCGTACCAATGAGGCCGTGCCCCTTGACACGCTCGTGGAGGTTCATCTGCTGGAAAGTTATGGCAACATTGAAGGACAAACAGTAACCCTCCTCTTTCATAAACGTATTCGTGAAGAGCGCACCATAAATACTACGGAAGATTTAAGGAAACAACTTACCATCGACCGCAACCAGGTTGACGAACTTATTTTCTAATGCCACACAATTCAAACGTTCAGGTTAAAGTCACGTTCCT
Source organism: uncultured Bacteroidales bacterium (assembly GCA_903925275.1). Classification (GTDB taxonomy): domain Bacteria; phylum Bacteroidota; class Bacteroidia; order Bacteroidales; family FEN-979; genus CAIVAT01. The sequence continues at coordinate 8,488 of CAIYES010000148.1, read as the reverse complement.
CGGAACGGGCACATCCATCGGAGTGCCGGTAATTACTTGTGACTGTCCGGTATGTGTTTCAACCGACCAGCGCGATAAACGCATGCGTACTTCGGCCATGATTGAAGTCAACGGGCATACTTTTGTGATTGACTGCGGCCCCGACTTTCGCCATCAGATGTTGCGTCAGAAAGTGATGAACCTCGATGCCGTAATATTTACACACGAACACCGCGACCATATTGCAGGACTTGATGATGTACGGGCATTCAACTATGTTCTGAACAAAAAAATCGATATTTACGGCACGCCGCAAGTGATGGAAGCTATCCGCATCGAATTTCCCTATATTTTTTCCGAGAGCCGGTACTTTGGAGCTCCGCAACTTACCATTCATCCAATCGATGACCAGAAATTCACCATTTTGGGAGTAGAATTTACCCCTATCCAGGTTTTGCATGAAAAGCTGCCTGTGATGGGATTCAGGGTTGGTGATTTCACCTATATCACCGATGCAAGTTACATCAGCGACCTGGAATTAGAGAAAATCAAGGGTTCTCGTGTGATTGTGCTGAATGCTTTGCGCAATTCCAAACATGTGTCCCATTTTTCGGTGAGCGAAGCCGTGGAAATCCTAAAGAAGTTAAAGCCTGAAGCTGCTTTTCTTACACATTTAAGCCATTTTGTCGGACTTCATGAAGCGGTAAACGCAAAACTCCCTGATTTTGTTAAGTTGGCGTATGATGGGTTGGAAGTGGTGGTGTAGTAGAAATAGGAACGGGTGAATAGGTAAACGGGTAAACGGGTAAGCGGGTGAACGGGTGAACGGGTTAATGGGGGAAAGGGTGAACGGGTAAACGGGTGAACGGGTAAGCGGGGGAACGGGTGAAATTGTGAATTTGTGAAATATTGAAATATTGAAAAGGTGAAGATTGATATTCTGACGTTGTTTCCGGAGATGTTTGAGGGTCCTTTCAGTTTATCGATTCTGAAGCGGGCACAGGCAAAGGGACATGTAACCATCAACCTGTACAACATCCGTGACTGGGCTGCTTCCAAACATAAAAACGTTGATGATTATCCTTACGGAGGTGGCGCTGGCATGGTGATGATGGTTGAACCGATTGCAAAATGTATCGAAGAGCTAAGATCAACAACCAGCTATGACGAGATAATTTATCTCAGTCCCGACGGTGAATTACTCAACCAGCATCTTGCCAACCGCCTGTCCGTGAACAAAAATCTCCTGATCCTTTGCGGTCATTATAAAGGTATTGATGAACGTATCCGGATCAATTTCATAACGCGTGAAATTTCCGTTGGAGATTATGTGTTGTCTGGCGGTGAAATGGCTGCCATGGTGCTAACCGATGCTGTAGTCCGTCTGATTCCCGGCGTATTGAACGACGAAACCTCTGCCCTCTCCGATTCATACCAGAATAATCTGCTTTCGCCACCAGAATATACCCGGCCCTCAGATTTCAGGGGATGGAAGGTTCCTGATATCCTGCTTTCAGGAAACGATAAGGAAATTACCAACTGGCGATACGAGCAGTCGGTTGAACGGACCAAACAGCGCCGACCTGGACTTCTGGATGAGAAACTATAAAAAAGGCTGCCCGGATGGAGCAGCCTTTTTGTTCATGTTCATTTACGCAACCTCACAACTTGATCCAAACCACCTGCATCGCATGCGGGCTTACACCGGTAAGCCAGTCTTCAGGTGATGAGCCATCAAGGTTGGCCCTGATGATTTTGCCATCGGGATCTGAATTTGAAACTTTATACCCCCAGAAAAGTTTATTGCGTTTGTAGTCAATAGTCATTCCCCAGGTGGCTTTGCTACCAAAATCGCCGATCTTTGAAAGTCCTGTTCCATCGATGTTACACATATAGATACCATTTTCCGTAACAGAAGATCCGGTGGAAGCATAAATGGCCATATAGGTTTTTCCGGTTGCAAAATCAACTTCAAGCGCAGTTCCGTCAATTGCCGGGATATATTCAGTGAGACCTGTTCCATCCAGGTTTACTGAAAAATAACCGCCGCTGTAATCTGTTTTGTCATTCACCAGGTAGATCTTGCCTGATGTTGTGTCGTATTGCATATCAATCGGATACTCAGGAGGTGTAGAACCTGTGTTGATAAAGATTTCAGGATTGGTTCCATCCAGATTTGCGCGGTAAATTCCGCCGGTACGGCCCCAGTAAATTTTATCTCCGAGTACAAATATACCCTCGGGATCACCAACAATTTCCTGTCCTGCAACATTGACATCAAGAATCTTCAGCGGATTCTTTCCATCAGAATTGAAACGATAGATGGCGCCAACCGAATAATCGGTGATGTACACTTTGCTGTGAGCCGTGTCAACAGCAATTCCATAAGGCCTTTCCATGTCGGTAGCTTCGAAATCCTGAACCTTGGGTACCCCGTCGTCTAAAATAACCATGTGTCCGTTACCTCCTGATGGGCCGCGGGAGGTAAAGTAGAGTACCTGCGTGAGGCCGGCATTGGGATCCTTAACATTAATAATCATGGATTTTTCCAACTGATTGTAATACAAATTGTTTACAGGCGTGCATGTAAGTTTTACCGTAAAAAATCCAATTGAATCAAATAAAATCACCGGGTCGACTTCGGTCGAGGTTTGTCCGTTACCGAAATCCCAAAAACTCCCTTTCGCATTGATTGAAGTATTGGTAAATGTGACTTCGCAAGGTGCGACACCGTTGTTTGTAGCTGTATAGGTGAAATTGGCAATCGTACTTGCAGGAGGGGTGCCCAGCTCCTTTTTTTTGCAACCTGTTCCTAAAGTCAACGTGAACAGTGCCAATATGAGATAAAAAATTATTTTTTTCATATAATGTCTTTTAAGTTGTGAAAATAAACAATCAATAACCCGGGTTCTGGGTCATTTTTTTGTTGGTTTGCATTTCGCTGAGTGGAATTGGGAAAAGGGTATATTTTTCATCAATTCCAAGGACTGCGGTAGCTCTTTTTGTTCTGACAAGGTCGGACCATCGTTGGCCTTCGAATGCAAATTCATGGCGGCGTTCGTATTCGATGGCAAGTTTTAGTTCAGGATAGTCAACAGCCATGGTCGGCGGTAAGCCTGCACGCTTGCGGATAACGTCAATGTCGGTGCGGATAGTTTCAATACTGCCATTGGTATAAGCCAGGGCTTCGGCGTGGATCATATACATTTCGGCCAGCCGAAGCACATAAACGCGGTCGGTTCCCGCAGTAATGTCCTTGTATTTGATTCCGTAAGGCAGATTGATGGTATCGTATGCAATAGAACAGTAGAACCTGTTTGTATCAGCAGGATCGTAACTCTGGATGAACAGGGCAGGCGGTGAAACTTCATAACGGCCTGTCAGGCTTCGCGGGAAGAAATATTGGGCCAGCAGGTTGCGATTTTGTGCATCAGATACCACTTCGAATATTGATTCGGTAGCATTCCCATTATATAAAAACTGACAGGAGTCGGCCAGCATAAAAACGCCACTGTTGATTACCTGTTCAGCTTCGGCAATAGCCGATGCGGCAAATTCTTGGTTATTGTTGAGATGGAATGCGGTAAGATAAACCCTTGCCAGAAGCGCCTTTGCACTGAATGCACTGGCTTTTCCCAACGTCCTTGTTGGTGGAAGTAGTTGCGCTGCTAGCTGCAAATCGCTAATAATCTGGGTATAAACATCGGATACAGTACTACGGGCCTGGTCAACATTGCTGAGATCAAGCGTCGGTTTGGTTTTTATTGGCACACCGCCAAAAAAACAAACCAGGTTGAAATGGCATAATCCCCGCAGAAACAAACCATCACCTTTGTACATATCATGTTCCTCGGGAGTCAGATCAGCAATCCCATCAATGCGTGAAAGTACATTGTTTACCCGGTTAATACAGTCGTAATTGGCCGACCAGATGCCATCAATCACGCCATTTTCGGCGGGGATGAGGTTATTGGCAATTTGTGAGTAGTCCTGTGTCGTTCCGGTCCAGACAAGGTTATCGGCGGCAAGATCTTCAACGAGGATTTGGTTGCGCCCGTAACTGCCTGAATACTGAAGTGCGCTGTATGCACCGGTTATGGCACGGTCAACGCCAGATTTATTTTTAATAGCCTCTTCAGACGAAATAGATTGCGTTGGCTGAACATCAAGCACTTTAGTGCATGAACCCAGGATTATGATGAGTAAAATCAGCAAATATGTTAATGTTTTCATATTTTTCGGATGTTATAGTTAAAAAACGATGTTTAATCCAAACAAAATGGTGCGCGATTGCGGATAAGTAAAAAAGTCGGTTCCCATAATGATGTTACTCGATCCGCCATAATAGTTTACCTCCGGGTCCATACCGGTGTATTGTGTAAAGGTGAACAGGTTCTGCACCGTGGCATATAATTTCGCAGATTTCATGCCAATTTTGCTGACCAATTTACTCTTGAAGTTATAGCTCAACGTCACGTTTTTTATCCTCATGAATGACCCGTCTTCGATAAATCTGGATGATTTATAGGAATCTCCGACCCTTGGGAAATTTGTGATATCGCCAGGTTTTTTCCAACGACCTACCATCCTTGTCGTCTGATTGTCCTCTCCGGTACCCGATTCAAGGTAGATCAGGGTTCCATTGAAAATATCATTCCCGTATACCATTTGCAGGAATATGGAAAGTTCAAAGGATTTATAACTGAATACATTTGTAAAGCCTGCTGTAAAATCCGGGTTCGGGTCACCTGTTTTGGTGCGGTCATTCGCTGTGATGATCCCGTCGTGGTCGATGTCTTCATATACCAGGTTGCCGGTAGACGGGTCAACGCCAAGGCAATGATAACCATAGAAAATACCAATAGGTTCCCCAACCTGCACACGGTTTCCTCCGCGGCCCATGTTGTCGATGGGCTGGTCTTCGTAAAGACTTAGAACCTTGTTGCGGTTTGCTGCAAAATTCAGGGATGATGTCCATGAAAACGCTTTATCAATGTTGATGGTATTCAACACAACTTCAATTCCTTTGTTTTGAAGTTGTCCGATGTTTGATGAGATGGATGTAAAGCCGGTAGATGCAGGAATGGGCCTTTCAAGGAGCAGATCGCGGGTATGGTTGTAATACAGATCAATATTCATGCTGATCCTGTTCTTCAATACCGATACATCAATACCTATGCCGGTTTGAGCAGTTGTTTCCCACTTCAGGTTGGGATTGGGCAATTGGATAGGTGCGATACCGGAGTTGCCCCCATAATTAAATCCTCCGCCATAAAGTCCAAGCGAAGCAAAATCACCAATGCCATCGTTACCGGTAAGACCATAGCTGGCCCTGAGTTTCAATTCGTTGATAAAAGTGAGCTTTTTAAGAAATGGCTCTTCCGCCATACGCCAGGCAATTGAACCGGCCGGAAAATAGCCATAATGATTGTTTGCGCCAAATTTTGAAGAACCATCGGCCCGGGCGGTAATGGTAAAGATGTATTTGTACTTATAATTGTATTTGAACTGTCCGAAGTAGGAGTTCAAAACGCGGTTGAGGGCAGAAGCAGATGCAGCGCGGATTGTTCCGGCCGAAGCGATATATTGGAATTCCTCGTTGGGAAAATCGATCGCTTCGATATACGTGCTTCTGTCGGCATATTTTTCAAAACTATACCCGATCAATACATCAAAGTTGTGCTTTTTTTTAATACCCTTGATGTATTGAAGCACATTGTTGGTGGTAAGATTGCTTGCATAACTTGTTCCTTCGATGCCCAGGCCTTTATAACGGGCTCCCTGACGTGTTGTGATGGGATCGTAGCTGTGTTCACGGAGGTTGTAGACGTCAATGCCAAATTTTGATGTAAATGTAAATCCATCAAGGAATTTATATTCAACGTAAACATTCCCGTTGGTGCGGTTGGTGTAAGCATTGTTCACCGAATTGTTGGCAATGGCAACGGGATTAGCATAAGGACCGGTTTCGTCATATTTACCGTTTGCATCATACACCGGAAAAATGGCCGGGATCGACATGGCATTTGGCAACGGTCCGTTAAGTGTCGCATCGCCTTCAACACGGGCATTATTTGAATAGGTGATTGAAGCTCCACCGCCTGCCATCAAGTTGGGCAATATTTTGTAATCGGCATTGATACGGCCGCTATAGCGTTTGAATGAAGTTCCTTTTACAACACCACCCTGATCGTAATAATTGCCTGAAATAAACAACCGGAAATTATCATTGCCACTGCTGATTGAGAGTTCGGAATTTGAAGCAGGTGCCACTTGCAGAATTTCACCCATCCAATCGGTGTTGATTCCTTTGACATTCGTGCCTTTGTATTCATTCCATTGGTCAGCGTTCATCATGGGTATCAGTTGCTCTTTCGGTAAAGTTTGCCACCCGTAACTGATATTCAGGTTGACATTGGTTTTCCCCCTGCTTCCTTTCTTGGTAGTAATCAGGATAACCCCGTTGGATGCTCTGGCTCCGTACATCGCTGTGGCAGAGGCATCTTTTAAAATGGTCATGGTTTCGATGTCATTGGGATTGATGTCTGAAATCGCGTTAATTTCCTGACCACTCATGCCTACCTGTCCGTATTCACCCGTAATGGCAGGTATTCCGTCGATGATGATCAAAGGCTGGTTGCTGGCATTAATTGAACTGCCCCCTCTGAGCTTGATCATTGACTGTCCGCCGGGTGTTCCCGAACTTTGATTGACGGTAAGCCCTGCAGTCTGTCCCTCCAGAACACCGTCGATGGTTCGCAGAGGTACATTTTTGATATCTTCTTCATTTACCAGATCAATGGAACCGGAGATCAGTTTTTTACTGGTTGTACTATAACCAACCACGACAATCTCACCAAGCGGAACATCCTGGTCGGTCATTTTTACATTAATCACCTTGCGTCCGTTCACAGGGATTTCCTGCGTTTGCATCCCGACAAAAGAAAAAACCAGTATGCAGTTTGAAGGAATTTTAAGTGAATAATTTCCATTGATGTCTGTGGTAGTTCCCTGTGTGATGCCTTTCACCATGATGGTGACTCCTGGAACAGGCAGCTTATCGTCTGCCGAAGTTACCTTTCCACTTACAGGAATGTCCTGTGCCATCAGTATCTTGATGAGCAGGGAAAACAATAATAACAAAAAGTAATGTTTTTTCATACGCTTGATGTTTGGTTTGTGTTAATTATTTCAATGGTATCACAGATACCTGGACAGGGGTAATATCCATCCTGATATTAGTAACAGTATACCGGTCACCATCAGTTGGCCGGTCAACATAAAATCCTGCGCTTAAAGGGGTTTTGGAAAAAGTAACCAGAAATCCGGCATGTTGATCATAAAAGCTGACATTGTGTATGGTATCAGTGCCTTTGTTATCCATCAGATTAACCGTAATGAGATCACGAAAACTGTTGGAATAACCTGAGAGTATTCCTGCCTGACCCGGGTTTCGGACATCGTAGTATTCATGTCCTCGTGTAGGTTTTTTATCTCCGGTCGGTGTGATTATTCCGGTTGTGGCATCATACGAGTCACCATCTTCAAGGTAGTTCACTGTAAGATTTTCAATAGCCGGCAACTTTTGAACATAGGATAAGGTGGCATCTGTTGTGTTAATCATGGTAACGCCCCCGGCGCCGGCAACTTTTACCATATTCCGGCTGCCAATATAGATGAGCGCCGTGTTTTCATCAACGCCAAAGCCTGTTTTAAACCTTGGTTTTTCCTTCATGAGTGCCACGATAAGCCTTCCTACTCTGGCTCTCGTATTAAAATGCTGATCAACAATTCCCAGCGGGAAAAATCCCAAACCATTTGTCATCAGTACACCATCACCTTCAGGAAAATCATCTCCATGGTAATCCGTAATAACACCGTGAGCCAGTGCACCAAGACTATTTCCTCCCCCGATCATGGCTTCACTCATGATGGCAGCACCGGCGCTCGTTCCTCCTACAACGCCACCTGAACGGTAAACCTGCCAAACAGCGTCAAGTACAGGGGTTTTTTTACCGTCAGAACTGAGCAGTGTTTTCATGGTGCGGAGCTGGTCGCCACCAGTAAACCAGACGGCGGAACATGATCTTACAATCCTGGCTAAACTAGTATCGTTGCCATTGTGGCTCCATTTCGATTCATTCACATCTTTAGTGCTGTCATCATCAACCATTGCAATGTTGATCAGATGGATATGATCAGGTTTAATGCCGTAGGAAATCAAAATATTCCGGAAACTCATGTATGATTGTACCGACACACCACTGGCCGATGGGATAATGGCAAAGGTGGCTTTTTCGGTTCCCGATTTCCTGCTTTCCCAATTGAACTCCAGCCGTGATAATCTATATGTAAGTCGTGGATGGACGCGGTGCCATGGTCATGCCTTTTAAATCAATATTGTTGCTGCTGATCCTGCTGCTGTCGGCGCGAATGGCAAAGGCGGATACGTGGGGTGATTACACCTACACTGCGGACGGGGTGGCGGTTACCATCACCGAGTACACGG
>CAIYES010000147.1 GCA_903925275.1 uncultured Bacteroidales bacterium | reverse complement strand
CAAACAATGCAAACAATGCAAACAATGCAAACAATGCAAACAATGCAAACAATGCAAACAATGCAAACAATGCAAACAATGCAAACAATGCAAACAATGCAAACAATGCAAACAATGCAGGAATAATCAAATTATATAATACGGACTTATGCGCTGTTTACCCGTTTACCCGTTTACCCGTTCACCTGTTCACCTGTTCACCTGTTTACCTGTTTACCTGTTTACCTGTTTACCCGTTTACCTGTTTACCCGTTTACCTGTTCACCCGTTCACCCGTTCACCTTTTAACCTTTTACTTTTAACTTTTTTTTATGGAATCATACGGTAAAATATTCGTTGTAGTAGCTGTTCTGGCCCTTATTCTGGTTGGTATTTTCGTTTATTTGTTCATCATCGACATGAAGGTCAGGAAATTGGAAAAAGAGATTGAAGAGAAATCAACACATAAAGAGAAATGAAAACCATACATATTATAATAATACTCATCCTGGTGATTGCCGTCGCGGTTGTAATCACCACGATGACCGATTCAAGTACCTATTCCGATTTTGGCGAAGCTGCCCGGAAACCCGGGAAGGAGCTTCATATTATTGGCAAACTGAACCGTGCCAAACCCATTGAATACGATGCTCAGAAAAATGCCAACATGTTTACCTTTTACATGGTTGACGAAAAAGGGATCGAGAAGAAGGTAATTTATAACAATGCCAAGCCACAGGATTTTGAAAAGTCAGAGAAGGTTGTCATTATCGGTTCGATGAAAGGGGATCAGTTTATTGCCAAAAGTCTGCTGCTGAAATGCCCGTCGAAATACAACGATAAAAAGCCTTCTAAGTTTGGGAGTAAGAAGTTTGGTTGATGTGCTGATGTGCTGATGTGCTGATGTGATAATATGCTGATGTGATAGTTTTGTTTTTTATCATTTAATTCGGGTGGTTTTTTGTCATTTGTCATTTGTCATTTGTCATTTGTAATTTTCTCATGGCCTTCAAGTCTCTTTCACATTTTATACAATCGCTGGAGGAAAATCATGAGTTGGTGCGTATCCGGGAATTTGTATCGCCAAAGCTTGAGATCGCTGAAATCGCCGACCGGATGGTTAAACATGGAGGCAAGGCGTTACTGTTTGAAAATAACGGAACAGATTTTCCCTTGCTGATCAATTCATTTGCTTCTGACCGAAGGATTTGCATAGCTCTTGGCGTAAACAAACTGGAAGATATTGAAGATGATCTTTCCCGATTGCTAAATGAATTTCTTAGTCCCAAGTCAAGTTTTGTTGATAAATTGAAGGTTCTGCCCACTTTACGGGAGGTTACCTCATGGATGCCTAAGTCGATCAGAGGCCGGGGCGCATGCCAGGAGGTTGTAATGATAAAGCCCGATCTTACAAAACTTCCGGTGCCAACCTGCTGGCCGGCCGATGGTGGCCCGTTTATCACCCTGCCAGGGGTACACACAAAAGATCCTGTAACCGGAATCAGGAACCTGGGTATGTACCGAATGCAGGTATTTTCACCCGACATGACCGGGATGCACTGGCACCTGCACAAAGGTTCGGCCCATCATTATCATTTATACAAAGAACTTGGCCGGCGAATGCCTGTAACGGTGACCCTGGGCGGTGACCCTGTATATACCTATGCCGCAACTGCACCCCTGCCTGAAAATCTTGATGAATATCTGCTTGCTGGTTTCCTGCGAAAGAAAAGGGTTGAATTGGTCCGTTGCCTTACCAATGAACTGGAAGTTCCGTGTGATGTGGATTTTGTGATCGAAGGCTATGTCGATCCCTCAGAGGACCTGATACTTGAAGGTCCATTCGGGGACCATACCGGTTTTTATTCCCTTGCCGATTATTTTCCGCGATTCCATGTTACCTGCATCACCCATCGTAAAAATGCCGTTTTCCCTGCCACCATCGTTGGTATCCCACCGCAGGAGGATGGATGGATCGGCAAAGCAACTGAACGCATCTTCCTGATACCCATTAAAATGACAGTGGCTCCGGAAGTCACTGACATGCATATGCCCGTCGAAGGAGTGTTTCATAACATCACCCTTGTAAGCATTAAAAAGCAATATCCCGGTCATGCCGTAAAGATCATGAGTTCGTTGTGGGGAGCCGGACAGATGATGTTCAATAAAATAATGGTGGTTACAGATTCAGAAATCAGGTTGACAGATTACATGGAACTTGCCAGGGTAATCTCTGACCGCGTTGATCCGGTGGCAGATATTCATTTTCTGCACGGACCTGTTGACATTCTTGATCATTCCAGTTCCCGTTATGCTTACGGGAGTAAAATGGGAATCGATGCCACCCGAAAGTTACCAGAAGAACATCCATTCCAACCCCTCTCCCAGACAAGGGGAGAAGTCGGAGGTGACGTCCCTTCATCAGTTGCGACGAATGGCGTACTTCAGTCTTTTTTGGTTCAGACAGATGTAATCTGCAAGTTATTTCCAGAGATCAGCGCTATCAGTGCTGACCTGTTGATTCAAAATATCTCCTTGGTTATAATTGGTGTTAAGAAGTCAAAAAAACATCATATCCGACAAATTGCAATGGACATTCTTGCTAAAGGACTGGTGGATCATGTGAAATTTATTCTTTTCGTCGATGATCTCCTGGATTTGAATGTACTGCCTCAAATTACCTGGATTTCGGCCAACAACATCGATCCCATGCGCGATTGTTTTTATATTGACCGTGAACCGGGGGTGAAATTTAACACGCTTTGCCTTGATGGTACCCGTAAAACCAAGGAATCTGATGGTTTTCAACGTGACTGGCCCAACGTAATCGTCATGGACAACGAAACCATCAATTCGGTCGACCAAAAATGGAAGAACCTGGGCCTCGGACCGCTCATCAGCTCCCCATCGCTGATGTACAAATCATTGGTTATCAATTTAGGAGCTGTTTCCAAGGAGAATTATTAGGATAACATTATAATTTATTTTGTATTTTTGCCAGTTAAATTCATTTAAATGAAACAAAACGTACGTCTGTTTATATTTTTCTTTTCTCTGTTCTTTCTTCCAGTGATGGCCATGGCTCAGTTTTCGGTCATCAAAGGGAAGGTAATGGACGAGAAAACGACTGAACCATTGCCCTATGTAAATATCGGGGTGAAGGGACAGTCATCGGGAACTTTTTCGGACAGCAACGGAGCTTTTCGCCTGGAATTACCTAAAGGTGAATATGATCTTTTTATCTCTTCAGTGGGGTATGAAAAAATGGAAAAGCACGTTCATCTCGATGGAAAAAAAACTTACACTTTCGATATTGTTCTTACAAGCACTTCCCAGGAACTGAATACAGTGGTTGTATCTGCATCAAAATATGCGCAGAAAATCCAGGAATCCAGTTCTTCCATTGAAGTTATGAAGGCTAAAAGTATTGAAGTTGGTAACCTGCCCAGTGCTGATAAGGCTATTGACAAGATGCCGGGTATTACCATTGTGAACAATGAACCACAGATCCGCGCCGGCAGTGGTTTTAGTTCAGGACTTGGTTCCCGTGTGATGGTCATGGTAGATGAAATTCCTATTCTCCGTGGCGATGCCGGCCGGCCCGACTGGGCACTTCTGCCGATTGATGACGTTGAGCAGATTGAGGTTGTAAAGGGAGCATCGTCAGTCGTTTTCGGTTCTTCAGCCATCAATGGGGCCATTAATATCAGAACTGCCTGGCCCAAAGACGAACCTTTAACCAAGATTACCACTTTTCTGGGTGCTTACAGCAAGCCGGAAAGAAAATATGCCACCCCATGGACGGGAATGAACCCCCTGGTTTACGGAATTACCCTGACCCATTCGCAAAAGTTGGATAACATCGATCTGGCCGGTGGCGTGAGTTATTATAAAGATCAGGGTTATGTTGGCGGAACCCCCGAAGGTAAAGTATCGGATACCATTTTTAATAAGGGGCAGTACAACAGCAGGGTGAAATTATTTTTCAATACCAGGGTGCGTTCAAAGAAAGTGGAAGGGCTTAGCTATGGGTTAAATGGCAATTTTATGTTCCAGGAAAATTCCGAAACATTTTTCTGGTATGATGCCGACACTAACTTATACAGATCATATCCTGGTTCCTTGTCACGCTTTAAAACATTTACCTTTTATGTAGATCCATTTGTCAAATACTTTGCAAAGAACGGTGATATTCATTCATTAAAGAACAGGGTATATTATCTGAATACAAATGGATTATACAATCAGACTTCGCTTAGCGTAACTCTTTATAACGAGTACCAGTATACTCATAAATTCAAAAAGGTTGGTGATCTGATGCTTGTAACCGGTGTTATGAATATCTATTCCTATGCATTTGGCAAAGTGTTTTCCGGCAAGCTTTCTCCCGATGGAACTACCACCCTTGGGGACAACGGAACGTATACCGCCGAAAATTTTGCGGTCTATGCACAGTTAGAGAAGAAATTTTTTAAGCGGTTGTCCATACTGCTTGGCGGGCGTTATGAATATTACCACCTAGCCGACCTGACAGAGAACAAACCTGTTTTTCGTGCAGGTCTTAATCTCCAGGCTGCAAAAGCAAGTTATTTCAGGCTTTCGGTCGGACAAGGTTATCGTGTGCCAAGTATCGGTGAGCGATATATCACCACAACCTCCGGAAACTTTGGTTTTTATCCGAATCCCAAACTTTCTCCCGAAGCAAGCATTTCATATGAACTTGGATTTAAACAACTGTTCAAGATTGGTAAATTTGCCGGTATGTTCGACGTCGCCGGGTTTTACGAAAACTATGACAATTATGTTGAATTCAACTTTGGCTATTGGGGACTTAATCCAAATGTAAGTAAAGATGTGGGATTTAAATTTTTCAATACAGGACCCGCCCGGATTTACGGTATCGATGCCTCCATCGCCGGAGAGGGCGATCTGGCAAGAAATCTGAACCTGAGTGTCATGGTCGGATATACCTACTCTGTTCCGGAGGCATTGGATCCGCATTATGTTTTTTATGTGAATCCGAATAATGCAAAAAATTCTCTGACCTACCTCACCACTTCATCCGACACTAACGGGCATATTCTCAAATACAGGGTTCAGAGTTTATTGAAAGCTGATTTACAGATTACATACAGACGTTTCTCCACAGGCTTCGGCCTGCGCTATTACGGCTACATGAAGAACATCGACAAGTTTTTCTACGAAATCTTGGATGGCCAGATGTTTGGTGTCAAAACCGGGATTAAAAAATATCGTGAAGAACACAATACCGGAACCTACATTGTTGACTACCGGGTAAGCTATGCATTGAAGAACTTTAAATTTTCTGTCATCGTAAATAACTTAATGAATACCGAGTTTTCATTGAGGCCCCTTACAGTGGAACCGCCGAGGATGACTCAACTTCAGGTGATCTATAAAATTTAAAAAGGTCCGCCCCAGTCTCCTTCCCAAAATCGAGGCAATATACTAATACTTAACACTTAACACTTAAACACTTAACACTTATATTATGAAACATCTAATTGCGCTTGTTTTACTTGCTTTGGCAGTGAATACTGCTTACTCCCAGTCAAATATCCCGAACGGGGATTTTGAAAATTGGTACAATATTGTGGTTAATGATACACTTAATTATGATGAGCTTGGTGCAGTTCCGGCAGAAGACTGGATGGGAACCCTGAACTCATTGGCAAAGGTTCCTTCCTCGTTGGATGGTCCCGGCCCTGTGACGGTATTTAAAACGACTGATAAATATTCAGGAACCTATGCAGCCAAATCTGTTTCTGCAAATTTCCCCATAGGCCCGTCTAAAGTCTTTATTCCGGGTATGATTGGAACGGCTGTTTTGGACATGGCCGGTTACAGAGCCTTGCTTGGCAAACCTTGTCAGGATTGCAAACCTTTACGCTTTACAGGGTATTACAAATTTGAACCTGTAAACGGAGATTCCTGCGCTGCGGTTATATTGTTATCAAAATGGAATGCCACATCCAAAAAGCGTGACACCATCGGCTTCGGTAAAATGGTACAACACAATGCAGTGAATACCTATACCAAATTCGATATTCCTGTAAATTACCTTAAAACCGGCTCAGTAGATTCCATGACCATGTTGCTTGTCTCCAGCGCCGGTTTTAACGTGATCAACTTCATGGGCGGTCAAGGTCAACCTGGCAGCACCATGTATGTTGATGGTCTGATGCTTGAATATCCCGCCGGGATTCAGCAGGATTTGATGCCGGAAGTCGCCGTGAATACATACCCGAACCCCGCATCAGATATCCTTAATGTTGATCTGAGCAAAGAGGTTAGGAACGGTGCATTTGAAATTTACAATACGGCCGGAAAGCTGGTTGGTTCATTTCAGGCATCCAGGCTTAAAAACGCAATTCAATTATCCTCTCTGCTCAACGGACTCTATTATTATCGTTTAACTGACGGCAAACAATTGATAAATACAGGTTCTTTTGTGATTAATAAATAAGAGATTTTATCTCATCCTATAACACCTTGCCTCATGGAGAATGAGAGTTCCTCCTCCTTGAGGCGAGGTTTAGGTTGAGGTAACCATTCACCCAATAATAACCATTAATAATCAGCTTTATGATCGAAGTAAACACATCCCAGATGGCCATGGATCTCGAAGATAAATACGGGGCCCATAACTACCATCCATTGCCTGTTGTACTTGCCAGGGGAAAGGGCGTCTATATGTGGGACGTAGAAGGCAAACAATATTTTGATTTTTTATCAGCCTATTCAGCGGTGAATCAGGGACATTGTCATCCGAAAATTGTCGGAGCCCTCATTGAACAGGCACAAACACTTGAACTCACCTCCCGTGCCTTTTACAACAATGTACTTGGCGTATATGAAAAATACATTACCGAATATTTCGGATACCAACGTGTGTTGCCAATGAATTCAGGCGCCGAGGGCGATGAAACTGCACTTAAACTAACCCGTAAATGGGGATACAAAGTAAAGGGAATTCCAGAAAATCAGGCCAAGATCATATGTTGTCGCGACAATTTCCACGGACGTACCATAACGGTAATCTCCATGTCCAATGATCCCGATGCACGCAAGGATTTCGGACCATTCACCCCTGGTTTTGAATCTATTCCATACAACGACCTCAATGCTCTTGCAAAAGCGCTGGAAGACCCTAATGTAGCCGGGTTCCTTGTTGAACCGATCCAGGGTGAGGCGGGTGTTTTTGTTCCTGATGAAGGCTACCTGAAGAAAGCCTATGACTTATGCAAGGCAAAGAACGTATTGTTCATCGCCGATGAAGTGCAAACCGGAATTGCCCGTACAGGCAGGCTTCTGGCCTGCGATTGGGAAGGGGTAAAGCCCGATGTGCTTATCCTCGGGAAAGCATTATCAGGTGGCGTTTATCCCATTTCTGCGGTGTTGGCCGACGATCACATCATGTTGTGCATTCACCCGGGTGAGCACGGATCGACATTTGGAGGCAATCCTATTGCTGCAAAAGTTGCAATGGCTGCTTTGGAAGTGGTTCGGGATGAAAAATTAGCAGAAAATGCTGAAAAGATGGGCGCCATTTTTCGCAATGAACTTCGCAAGATCGACTCTCCGTACATTGAATTGGTTAGAGGCAAAGGATTGCTTAATGCCATCGTTATCAAGCCATTCAACGGTAAAATGGCCTGGGATGTATGCCTGAAGATGCGCGACAACGGATTGCTGGCCAAACCAACCCATGATCATATCATTCGCTTTGCACCTCCACTGGTAATAAATGAGGAGCAAATTCATGAAGCGGTTGAGATTATCCGCAAATCAATCAAGGAACTGGAATAAGACAGTGAATAGTGAACAGTGGAAAGCAGGTTGCTACCTGCTTTTCACTTTTTTACCGATACTTTGATGTAAGTAAACGCTTTCAGCACCTCCTTCACCTCCGACATACTTCCGCACTGGAAAACCTGGTCGTCCAGCTTATCAAACGAATCGGTCTTATCATATTTTTTAATGCAATCATCGCATTCAACTAAAACACCTGTTGACGGGCCATCGGTGATTACGAAAGGAAACCACTCTGACCGTGCTTTGTGGTTTGCTGAAGTGTTCATCTTCACATCATGGATGTTGAACCGATATATTTCCTCAGGGGCATTGATGGTCATAATCCCAGCTTGATTGACACCAAGAATGATGGAGTAGGAGAGACGGTCGTTAATGAAATCAATGGCTTCACTTACATTCTTATAACTGCCGGTTCTGACTCCTCTTACATTTTTCAGCCCGGTTATCTTTGCCGGATCAAGGTCAGCATAGGTGCTTTTAAGGTAGTACAACACGGTTATTACTTTATAAGCCTTAGCCCGGCTTGAGGTTTGAAATGATTTTCGGGAAACAAATTCCTTTTCATTCCTGCTTTTCTTTAAATCGATACAAAAATCACCGTATATCCTTACTTTTGAACCATCACTTGCATCATTATATCCAAAGTCTGCCTGTTTCAGATTCACCTCGTAGATATCATCCGGTGCATTGATCGTCATTATTCCCTGGTCATCAATACCGGTAATCATGGAATACGAAAGGTTCTCGTTTATAAACTCGATGGCCTCGCTCACAGTTTTGGTTTCTAGTGTTGTATCGCTTGCTTTCAATTTTTTATCTCCCGGAATTAGGTTATTCCGATCTGCTAAGTATATCTTTTTCAAATGTTTGAAAGCAGTGATCACTTCATAGGCCTCTTTCTCCGATTCACAAAGAAACGACTGACGGCTGGTTTTTTCAGTCAGGTTCTTATGTTCATAGTGTTCAATGCAATTATCACAGAAAACCCGCACCCGGTCATCGTTGTTTCCACCGTTATAGTTAAAGGATACTTCCCGTAGTTTGAATTTTATTTTTTGGTCCGGGGCATTCATTGTTACTGTTCCGTCGGGATCAATTTTCTGGAGAACGGAATGCGAAAGCCGGTCATTGATGAAATCTTTTGTTTCCTCAGCAGTTGAGTACTGGGCAAAACTGCTGGTTACCGACAACATCAGGGCTAATATCCCAAGCATCATACATTTAATTCCGACTGTCTTCATAGAGCATCTGATTAAAAAGGAGGATTTGTGTTTACTGATTTAATATTTGACGTGCATTTGTACTAAAAGTTACAACACATGATTTCAATTTTACCATTATTCAAGTATGTGCTTTCTCTCCTTTGCATGGTCTTGAAAGGCGACTTCAGTTCCTTAAATATGCCTGGGTATACTACCGGAAGTTATTTCAAGGCAGGAATTCATCTTTTTCATCAAGAATATTTATGGATTCATCGATAATAAATTCACAATCATTCCTTATTCTGTATTTTTAACCTGTTTTTCAATATACTTGCTATGAAACATCTTGCATTCTGCTTCTTTATCACATTTGCACTATTTTACACTGTTACCGGCACCGGTCAGGAAGTTCTTCAATGGAGTGGCCCTGACCGCAGTGGTGTATTTTACGAATCCGGTTTGCTGAAATCCTGGCCAGCAACCGGACCTGACCTGTTATGGGAATTCGATGGCCTTGGCAATGGATACGGAAGCCCTGTGATCACGAAAAAAAATATATTCATTAATGGCGAGATAGATACGGTCAGCTACCTTTTTGCCCTGGATCTTTCGGGTAAATATCTCTGGAAATCGAAAATCGGCAAGGAATGGATCCAGAGTTACCCAGGTTCACGTACCACACCAACCATTGTCGACGACCTGGTTTATGTCACGGCCGGATTGGGACAGGTTGCATGTCTTGATATCAATACGGGAAAGGAACGGTGGACGGTAAATATGATGACCGACTTTCACGGAGCAGCCCCAAGGTTTGGTTTCTCCGAATCGGTACTTGTCAACGGGAACGTGGTGTACTGTTCGCCGGGAAGTCCCGATACCAATGTTGTAGCCCTTGACCGTTTTACCGGGAATATTGTCTGGATCAGCAAAGGGGCAGGGGAAATGACTTCCTATTGTTCACCCATGCTTATCCGGTTACCGCAAAGGAATATTCTGGTTACCTTTTCGAAAACCACACTCCTGGGTATCGATACGAAGGATGGTAAGCTTCTCTGGTCTTATAAATAGGAAGGAGAAGGTGTTGACTGTCAGGTGAACACACCTGTTTATGAAAAAGGGTTTATTTATACTGTTGCCGGAAATGGGAACGGCGCTTTCAGATTAAAGCTGTCCGATGACGGGACACAGATCACGGAAATCTGGAAAAATGGGAGATGCGACAATCTGATGGGTGGATTTATCAAGCTAAACGATTACATCTATACCTCGGGATATGAAAAACGCCAGTATTGTACGGTGGAAACCAATACTGGAAACATAATGGATTCGGTGAAATTCGACCGGGGCACCATTAACTATGCTGATGGCATGTTATATCTTTACAATGAAAAAGGTCAGATGGGATTATTTAAACCCAACGACGCAAAAATGGAACTTGTAAGTTCATTCAAAGTGACCAGGGGAACCAAAGCACATTTTGCACATCCTGTGATCTGCAACGGGATCCTGTATATCAGACATGGCAAGTCATTGCTGGCATATAAAATCAAATAGCCAAGGTAGGGCACCAGTTGCACGGGCACATGGTGAAATGGTGAAATGGTGAAATGGTGAAATGGTGAAATGGTGAAATGGTGATATGGTGAAATGGTGAAATAGCAACTTTGTGACTCTTTTAATTGCGGGAAGTCTTTACCAATTAAAGTTGAATTATGAAAAAATTATTATCTGTTACTTTTGCGATCCTGATGATCTTTTCAGTGGCTGGCGCACAGGAACTCGTGCTTAATGATATACTGTCGAAGTATTACAAAGCAATGGGGATTGAAAACCTCCGGAAGGTTAACACTGTGATTATGAAAGGGACCATGATCCAACAGGATGCCATGCCTGTGAAAATCGTCAAAATGCGCCCTGACCAGTTTTTAATGGAATTCGACATTCAGGACATCACTGCATACCAGGCGTATGATGGGCAAACAGCTTGGTGGACAACTCCCTGGACAGGTAACCCCAAACCTCAGGTTATGCCTGATGACAGAGCCAAAGATATGAGGAGCAAAGCCGATTTTGAAGGCTTGTTGTTTGACTGGAAAATAAAGGGGCATACAGTGGAACTGGTTGGCCGCGATACTGTTGAAAAATCGCCGGTATATAAATTAAAGATCACGAAAAAGGATGGAGGTGTTGAGTTCCTTTTCATCGATGCAACCAAATTTATTGTTCAGAAAAGAATGTATAATCGTATGGTAAGGGGGCAGGATGTTACCATGGAGATATATTTCCGTGATTACCGGCTTGTTCAGGGTATCCTGTTTCCGTTTACGCAGGATACTCATTTCGGAGGGCAACCATACAACTCACTTCAGCTAGATACAATAGAATTGAATAAATCGGTTGATGCTCAAATATTCCGGATGCCTGCGAAATAATTTGATGCAATTGGCGAATGGATTGACATAATTAGCTTAGCCTGCGTGTAACCATACTAAAATTCATTTTCTGATATTCAAAGATGAAACGAACTGCTCTTCTTTCTAACCTTACCTACATCCTCATCCTTTCCATCCTGCTTTGCGATGCATTCAAATCCAATGCCCAGCAAAATATAATCCCGTTTGATTCAGATCACTGGGAATTTTTCGATACACAGCTGACGGAGTTTCTGGGAAGATCATGTTTAACCGGTACAGCATACCTTAAAAACACTACCCTTGAAAACGGCGTAATAGAAGTTGATATGGCTGTTACGGGACTACGTTCCTATCCAGGGATACTGTTTCGGATAGCATCGCCGCAAGATTATGAGCGAATCTATTTCCGGCCTCATCTTCCGGCACTATTTCAGAATGTTGTGCAATATGTTTCCACCTTCAATGGTATTGATTCGTGGCAGCTTTATACAGGTCAGGGCAACATTGCCAGTGCAGAAATACCGAAAAACGAATGGTTTCATGTAAAACTTGAAATCAAAGGGGATCAGGCACGTATATTTCTTAATAACGCAAGTACTCCTGTGCTTGAAATACCGCACCTCGGTCATGGAATCAGAGCAGGAAAAGTCGGTCTTTTCGGGCCCATTGACGGTACAGCCTATTTCTCAAACTTCTCCTTCCGGCAAGATAGTTCGCTGTTATTCAAACTGCAGAAGCCGGCAGAAATGCCGTTTGGCACTATCCGGAACTGGCAGATCTCCACTATTTTCAAATTGAGTGCTATTGATAATGAAATGACACCTGAAGCCCAGGGGATCAAAAATATTTCCTGGCAGGAGGTTCAATGCCGTCCCGATGGTATTGTAGATGTTTCGCGTTATTTTCCCCGCCAGGGGAATGCACCGGATGCAATTTTTGCCCGGACAACCATTGAGTCGGCATCGGCTGAAAATAAACTGTTTGCCTTCGGGTACAGTGACATTATTTCGGTGTTCCTTAACGGGAAACTCCTCTTTTGCGGGAATAGCGCGTATACCAGCCGCGATCCATCGTTTCAGGGGATTGTGGGATTGAACGATTACATCAGCCTGCCGTTAAAAAAGGGAAAAAATGAACTGATGATCGTGCTGGTTGAAACTTTTGGAGGATGGGGGTTTATCTTTCAGGATGCCAAAGCCATTTACCAGGATAAACAACTGATACACCGATGGGAGATAAAAAATAAATTAAAATGTCCTGAATCAGTCCAGTACGACATGAAAAGAGACGTCTTATATGTTTCGAACTTTTACAACGAGGGAAAGGAGTTCATTTCAAAGATCAAACCAACGGGGGAGATTGTTAACATTGAGTGGATCAGCGGTATTTTACAGCCGGCCGGAATGTGTATGAGCAATGATAAACTGTATGTCGTTGGCAGGTATGCCCTGATAGAAGTTGATCCTGACCAGGGAATTATACTGAACCGCTACCGCTTTCCCGATCCGGGAATGCCCAACGATGTTGCCGCAGATAACAATGGAAACATCTTCATTACTGATAGTCAGAAAAATGCCATCTACCGGTTTTCAGGCGGAAAAATGGAAGAATGGCTGAAAAGTGACGATATTTCACGACCAAATGGCATTCTGATTGATAATGATAAGATTTTGGTGGGTACCTCGGGCGATGGTTGTATCAAAATAATTAATCCGGGAAACAAATCAATTTCCACCCTGGTTTGTATCGGCGAAGGATCCATCATGGATGGCTTAGCGGCCGACGGAAAGGGTAACTATCTGATTTCTGACTTCAACGGGCGGCTCTTTCGCATTAGTGGTACTGGTGAAAAAAAGCTTTTACTCAACACTACCGCCCCATCGCAGTTTTGTGCTGCATTTGAATATATTCCGGAAAAGAGGCTTATTGTCATTCCTACTTATTCTGACAACCGACTGGAGGCCTATGAAATTACCGGAATGAACCCCTGATTTCTGGCAGTGAAATCTGAAATCTGAAATTCGAAATCTGAAATGTGAAATTCGAAATCTGAAATCCGAAATTCGAAATTCGAAATTCGAAATTCGAAATTCTCGCCCCCCCCCTTAGAAATTCCTCTTGTCCAAATTTATCCTGACAGTAATGGTTGATATACTTGAAATGATGTTGAAAAAATATATGAGATCCCTCATGAATATTGAATTATATAACCCCGAAATTTGAGTAAATTATTATCAGGTGGATTTTATTGATTGCTGAGTCATTATAATTTCTGCTTGAACAAATGTTTGTTGTCCCCCTCTCCGGGTATATCATAGAGATAAAAGAGGATGTTATTGTAAACCTTGATTTTATGAGGGAAGTTGTGGACGATGCTGAATGGCCTTTTCAGCTCGCCGGTATTCAGGTCGATCCTGCAGAGGGTAATCATACCCCCCGTCCGGAATGAGGTATAGGCCTTATGTTCTATGTCGTCGCTGTAAATATCGGTAGTCCATCGCCCATTAGTGAACTTTTCCACAGGCATCTTCAGTTTGGAAGTAAAATCTCCCGACAGCGTGTAAAACCCCAGGGTGTAATCGGCAGTATTGAACACACATATTTGGTTATCAATTTTATGCATGGAGGATGTGTTGGTTTTGTACATTATTTTTTTTACCCAAAGCCATGCAACTGCAGCTTCATATGTCCTCGGCGGTTTATTCTGTATCAGTAAGTGATAGTCTCCCGGATTTTGCCGTAACATCATCAATTTCTGTTCATCGCTGACTGATGAAAAAACCTTTTTCTGCCTGGTTTGACGATCGACTTGAAAAAATTCAACACTTAGCTGATCGGGACTCTCTTTCCGAAAAAACAAGGAACTATCGGTGGATATCACACAATCGATCAGCGTTGACCTGAAGCGTTTTATCTCTGTCGGGTAACCGAGGGTGAGTATCCCCTTGCACCGGATTACCTGGTAGGCAGAATCGTCGGTCAGTACATGAAGATTATGCATACAGTCAATGAATAACATGGTGGGTTTGAAAGGGAAAATCCCTGAACGTGCAATGGTATCTCCATCTATCGATTTATACAGGAGTTCCGATCTGCTAACCCGAAACCGGTAAATCAACAGGTAAACCAGATTGCTGTCGACTTCATAGTCCAATACGGAATATTTATTATCCTTGAAAAATGGTACCGGATCGTTTTTTGCTTTGATCTCCACTTCCTGCAAAATTCGACTGGCTCGTTTCAGTTGAACAACAATGGAGTTTGAAGTGTTATCCAGGTAGATTTTTTGACTCTCATAACCAACGTAACTTAAATTTATATATACGGGAAGTGTATATGAAATCATATAAAACTCTCCGAACTGGTTGGTGCTGCATCCGCCCCTGGTTCCTTCCATGCTGATATTCACCCCGGTTAATGCGGCATGTGTTTCCCTGTCAAGCACTTGGCCGTTGATTTGAAAGCGCTTGTTTTGTGCCACCAGGAAAGAGCTTGAAAATACCAGCAATATCGGGATCATTAAATTTACAAGCCCCCTTAACATTCTCGCTTTCATCAATTCCAATTATTATCTGAATGACAATGTTTTGTCAGCCGATGTTGCCAATTCAGGTAAATCAACTGAACCAAAATCAGCAGTAAATTTATAAATAGCAGTGTTTTTGTCACTTTTTTTTGATGCCGTATGTTAATCCTTTTTATGAACAATCGTAAAACTATGGGATGTGACAGTTAATTAAAAAACAAATCGGTGAAAGCCGCGCATATAACGCTGTCTGCTGGCAATTACCGGATTGATCCCGAAATATTATCCATCTGCGATGGGTAAATGTCAGCCATTTGGTCAAGCGCACTGACATGGTTTGGATTTGAATGCCAACTGGCAGCCAATCTGCCTATCGTTAGCATTGCCTGGGAAAATGCCAAAATGGGTATGATGAACCTCACTTTCAATATTTGTCGCTATAGTCAATTAACAATAGAGGTCGTCATGGCATGAGTGTGGTCAGTAGTAAAAGATGTTGTTTCACATACTATTAATATACAGCAATATAAATCTATGGGAGGGTTAAATTAGGTTTTTTGAGAACCATACAATATATTTGCGTAGAAACCGGCATCAAAAAAAGTAGTTTTTAGATGTACCCTTAAAATTTTTGTAACAGGATGTTTTTGTGTGGATTACGAAAAACCACATGTCCCGAAAAAAATTTTGGGATAACAGAATACAACTTGGTCTTTTGACCTGGAAGGATTATAAATAATCTCTAAGTACATGACAAAATTTTAATACAATTCGCAAGATCGTTTATTGACAAGGGGTTCAGCAGTGCATGGGCCAAGAAGATCAACCCAAACTTAAACAAACTAAAGGCCTTGCGACCATGTTTCTTGATTTCGATAGGATGCCCGTTATTGTTTTTATTGATGCCGACAAGATAAACCCAAATGAAAGCTACACATACCAGGGCAAGCAGCTTTGATATTCGATCGGGATCCGTGAGGTGCGTATCTTCAAAATTAAACCCACTGGATTTTAGGGACCGAAATAACGTTTCCACCTGCCATCTGTCTTTATATTTGGCTAATGCCAGAGGGTCAAATCTGTATGATGCGACAATAACGAATTCTATTTTGTTTTCACGGTTTACAACCCTCATCCCGGAAAGATAAACCCATTGACCATCAATACAAACAATTTTGCGGTAATGATGAACTGTATTCAAAGGCAAGCTGTTAAACAACCAAGCGGATTTTGTCGGGCCTTTTCCGGGAACATCCACCCAAAGGTTTTCGCGAATACGGATATAAAACGATATTCGGGTTTTGATCAAATCCCTGAACCATTCGTCTCCAATGAACTCCCGGTCCGCCAGGAAAGAATCGATACAGTCCTCGCCAAACAAATCAATGAAACGATGAACAATGGCTATGCGTTCCAAGGTATTGGAATTGCCCCTTTTGTTCAACATAGTCCACATGATCGGAATCGCAACACCCTGATAAGCAATGCTTATCATCAAGATATTGATATTCGCTTTCCCATACTTCCAATTGGTACGGTCAAAGCACAGACGATATGGTGGTTTTTCGGGCAACAAACTGAATATTATTTTGGCAATCAAATTTGTATCAACAATGAAATCAGCAAAGAACCGCTGGATGCGCCGCATGTTTGATTCGACCATCGCTTTACCCTCAAATCCTTGGGCAAGCTTGTTAAAGCATACAGTTTGAACTTTGCATAATGCAATGATGAAAGAAACAAAGAACTTTATTCTGGCTTTATTCCAACCCAAACGGTGCTGGAAGATGTCAACTAATTCATTACTTTTGTTTGAGGCCTTGGTTTTCATAAAGTTAGATTATTGTGAGATAATAACCTAATGTAATGATTATCAAGGCCTTAAGTGCATTTTTTCAGAATACTTATGACCAAGTTATTAACATAATATATTGAATATCAAATAGATGAAAAATTGTCATGTACTAAGAAAAATATAGCATTAATTTTGGAACCAAAACACTGCTTCTCTTTATGACTACAAATTCGTCCCTCCCAGGTGTTGTATCAGATTTCAACAGCAGAAAATTCAAATTCTGGTCATTTTTATCAATGTTTCTGCTGGTGTTTGTACACGGCTACAACCTGCAGGAACGCTATATGCAGCCCTGGACCATACCTGAAGATCCGTTTAACATCACCACTTTCATCGAATATTTTTTAGCCAACGGCATATTCCGGTTTCGTATTCCCATGTTGTTCATCATCTCGGGCTTTCTATATGCCCTTCATGACGTAAGACCATATAAACAGCGCACCAGGAAAAGGTTGCGGACATTATTGCTGCCTTATATTATCTGGAGCGCCCTGGGATTTGCATTTACCTGGTTTCTGGAAATTTTTCCATATACCAGAGACATTGTAGCAGGTTCCAACATTGTCCGGATCGACGATTCTCGGATGCTGCTGCACGATTACCATTGGTATGAAATGCTGGGACGATGGCTCCTCATACCTGTACCATATCAACTCTGGTTCATACGGGTGCTGCTGATGTACAATATAGCATATCCTGCCATACGCTGGCTTGTAACCCACCGTATCGTGAAATGGATATTTTTCAGCATTGCCATGCTGATGTGGCTGGGCACCATGGGATTTGTTTTATTTGAAGGTGAAGGGTTGCTGTTTTTCTCTCTGGGCGTATGGATGCAAAAGAATAATTTCAACATCGATGGACCGAAAAGGTGGCTAAACCCATTGTGGACGGGCGTAGCCTTTATCCTGCTGGCAGCCACTAAAACTGTTCTGGCATTCACCGGACAGCCTCTTTTGGGAAATGCCATTTTCCCGGTGCTCATCATCCTGCACAAGCTAACAATATTTAGCGGGCTTATCACCGCCTGGTATGGGTGCAACGGATTGGTAACCTGGTGCATGCAGCAAAAATGGTTTGTATGGCTGACTGCCTTTTCTTTTATGATTTATGCCGTGCACGCGCCATTGATAGCCTATGCCATCGAAGCAGTATTTACCGTGGTCAACCAGGTGCCGCATTACCGGTTGCTGACCTTTATATTTCTACCCCTTACCATCATCGCATTTGCAGTGGGCACAGGCGCTTTATTGCGCAGAGTCTGGCCCGGATTGTACGGGGTTCTCACCGGAGGAAGGGGGATGTAGGTTTCACAAGGGAATATCTGACATTTTATGCTATTTTTGGTGATCGTTATTCCTGAAATTGACCAATGATTTCTTTAGAGATGATCATCCTGTGCTTCGCAGCGCTGGCAGCCGGTTTTATTGATGCCATCGTAGGGGGAGGTGGTTTGATCCAAACCCCGGCCACACTGATCACCCTGCCACATCATTCGGTTGCAACCTTGCTGGGAACAACAAAAATTCCCTCATTGTCAGGAACTGCTTCAGCCGGATATCAATATGCCATACGGGTCAAACTGCAATGGAGGTTGCTGGGGATACTTTGCCTGATCGCACTGGTGGCTGCTTATGCCGGGTCGAAAACAGTCTCGCTCGTAAGCAACTCCTTCATGAAACCTGTCATCTTCGGGGTGCTTATCCTGGTGGCCATTTACACATATACAAAAAAAGATTTCGGAACAACAACCAATGCCGGGAAAACCCCGATGCAGGAGTTTATTTACGCGGGTCTGTTTGCCCTGATCATTGGATTCTACGATGGTTTTATTGGCCCTGGTGCAGGAAGTTTCCTGATACTGTTTTTCATCAGTATTCTTGGATTTGATTTTTTAAAGGCGAGCGCCCATGCCAAATTTGTAAATGTAGCCACCAATGTCGGTTCCATAATTTTCTTTGCCGGAAGCGGGAATATCCTGTACCATTATGCCATTCCGATGGCCGCATGTAATTTCTTCGGATCGTTGATGGGCGCAAGGCTGGCCATTTTAAAGGGCAACAGGTTTATTCGGATTTTTTTCCTGCTTGTGGTAGCCGGAACGATCATACGGTTCGGTTATGACATCTTTTTTAATTAATTGTCCCGTTCTTCAACTATTGATTGAACCCGGTTCATTGTGTAACGGGTTCCCCGATTTTTTCAATCAGGCAAAATCAGGTTCGGAATTTTCCCGAAGTTTTTCCGCCATGGCATTTTATTGCCGGACGATGGATCAAGAGGAATTTCTGGTGGGGGAAAGGGAATTTCGGATTTCAGATTTCACATTTCAGATTTCACATTTCAGATTCAGATTTCAGATTTCACAAAATCTCCCATTCAACTTACCAACACACCCTTAACATTTATGCCACAACACTGATTAATCATAAAAAATTATGGATACAAATGAAATCTGAAATCTGAAATCTGAAATCTGAAATGTGAATTTTATGCTGTGCTACCTTACACCCCCCCCGGAAATTCCGCTTGATCCCGGACGATCGCGACCAGGCTACCCGTCCGGCACAGGGAAAAGCAAAGCCTTATTCACCCTTGGTTTGTAAGATTATTATGTAAATTTGTGATAAAATTATCAATGGTATGCTAAAGAAACAAAGTGCCAATCCCGTTCAGCAAAAAGTTTTCTGGATCGGAGTGATTATTGTGGTTACACTGATTGTCTTTTTCCCAACATTGTTTAACAATTTTAACAATTGGGATGACCGTGTCTACATAAATGAGAATCCGTATATTAAAGCTCTTTCGTGGAAAAACCTGCAATGGATTTTCAGCAATGCATTCATGGGGAACTACCATCCATTGACGATGATCTCATTAGCCCTTGATTATCAAATTAATGAATTCAATCCGTTTGTTTTTCATTTAACCAATCTTTTATTGCATACCGGCAATGCTGTATTGGTATTTTTGATCATTTATGCGTTGACCGGCAAATTGAATATTTCGGTCATTGCGGGATTGTTATTTGGGGTTCACACGATTCATGTTGAGTCGGTGTCGTGGGTCTCGGAACGAAAAGATGTTTTATATGCGTTTTTTTACCTGGCCGCACTATATTCCTATATCCGGTTCGGTAAAAAAAAGGAACGAAAATGGTATTGGTTTAGCATCGGGTTTTTCATTCTCTCCCTGCTTTCGAAAGGCCAGGCAGTTTCTTTGGCAGTGACGTTATTCCTGGTTGATTATTTCCGCGGGAAAAAACTTTTTGACCAGAAAGGCCTCGTTGATAAAATCCCATACTTTATTTTGGCCGTTATATTCGGTATTGTGGCCATCAAATCCCAGCAGGGGGTTGCCGCTACTGAGATGGTACATACAGATGGGCTTCAACGGATTTTGTTTGCATCGTATGGATTTCTCATGTACATAGGCAAACTGATCCTGCCGGTATACCTGTCGGCCCATTATCCATACCCCGACCTCGCGCAGGATGCAAATTTACCGGTTATCTATTTTCTGGCACCCCTGATAATACCTGCTTTCCTTGCAGCCCTTTATTTGAGTTATAAAAAATCAAAACCTCTGTTTTTCGGCCTGGGGTTTTTTCTTGTAAATATTTTTCTCGTGTTGCAGTGGTTGCCGGTAGGTAAAGCAATCATGGCCGACCGGTACGCCTATATTCCCTCCATTGGATATTGTTTTCTCTTCGGCTACATGATCGTCAACAAGGAATATCTGCATAACATTAAGGTTTCTTACGTACTTGTGGCCATTTATATATTGGCGCTTAGCGTTATGACCTTCGGAAGGACACAGATATGGAAAACTTCTTTTACGCTCTGGAACGATATCATCGAAAAAAACAGCAATGTTCCCTTTGCATGGTACAATCTTGGCAATGCACATAGCGACACTGCAAATTATAAGGCCGCATTCGACGATTATACACAAGCGATCAGTTTGGCGCCCAATTACTATAATGCATATATAAACAGAGCAGCTGCCAGGAACAAGTTGAATGATTACCTAGGGGCCATTGAAGACCTGGATTTAGTCATCAAACATGACACTACGCTGGTAAATGCTTATATTATCCGGGCAAAGGCGCGACAGTTTCTCAAGGATTACAGCGGAGCGCTTGAAGATTACGACAGGGCCATAGTTTTAAATCCGCAGATGCCTGAATTGTATCTGAACCGCGGAAAAGTATTTTCCGACATGCATGAAAATCAGCGGGCCCTTGATGATTATGTTCAGGCATTGAATATCAACCCAAAAATGATCGATGCCTATATTAGCAGAGCCGTTGTGTACAAACTGATGAACAATATGGCTGCAGCTTTGGATGATTATAACACAGCCATCGCTGTGGATCCGGGGAACAGCGGATTATACAACAATCGCGGAAACATTAAAGTTCAGATGGGGAATCCGCAGGAAGCCATTGCTGACTACAGTACCAGCATAACCTTAAAACCGGATGATTTTCTGTCATATCAAAACCGAGGATCAATTTATTATTCTTTAAAGCAAAATGCACTTGCTTTGTCTGACTTTTCGCAAGCCATCAAACTGAATTCTTCTTTTGCCGACTTATATATCACCCGTGCAATGATCAGGAAGGAGCTAAACGATATCGCGGGAGCATCCAATGATTTCCAGAAAGCTGTTGAGTTGAATCCTGCATATTCAACGATGGATTTTATGAGCTCGCTGGG
The DNA here is from genome assembly GCA_903925275.1 of uncultured Bacteroidales bacterium. Taxonomy (GTDB): domain Bacteria; phylum Bacteroidota; class Bacteroidia; order Bacteroidales; family FEN-979; genus CAIVAT01. Next base: position 6,745 of record CAIYES010000147.1, on the reverse strand, counting down.
CCTGGCTTCAAATCCTGATGTGGCACAGAACTATACACAGGTTCTGACCAGTGGCCAGGTTCTGGAGAGCCAGGGAAAATTCGCGGATGCTATCATTCAATACAGAAAAGCCATCGGGATAAAACCTGATGATGCCGAAGGATGGTATGCCCTTGGAACAGTTTATGCGAAAAACCGTCAGTTTGGCGAAGCCATCAATAGTTTCACCAAAGCAATGAGTTACAAAAAAAATTATGTTCAGGTAATGGCCGACCGGGGAATAGCCAATGCCAGCATAGGCAGGATCGACGAGGCGTTGAAAGACCTGGCAGCTGCCATTAAAATGAATCCGGAGTATGCAAAAGCTTATTTCGACAGGGCGATAGTCTATCTGAATACAGGAAAAAAGGACCTTGCGTGTATTGACCTCCAGAAAGCCGTACAATTGGGCAATACTGATGCGTATGCGATTTTTCAGAAGCAGTGCCAGGGGAAATAGTGAAATAGTGAAATGGTGAAATGGTGAAATAGTGAAATTGGTTTTTTTTCATCTGATTATTAAAGCACGATGTTTTTCGATTTTATCAAAGATTTGCGCCGGCGTGACCATAAACCCCGTTTCGGGGGGCTGGAAATTCTGAAATACATCGGGCCGGGGCTGCTTGTAACTGTTGGCTTTATCGATCCGGGCAACTGGGCTTCAAACATTGCAGCAGGCTCAGAATATGGTTATGAGTTGCTTTGGATGGTCACCCTGTCGACCATAATGCTGATCATTCTCCAGCACAATGTGGCCCATCTGGGTATTGCCACCGGATTATGCCTTTCGGAAGCGGCAAACAAGCATACACCGCCATGGGTTTCGCGCACCGTTTTGATTTCGGCCATGGGTGCCTCTGTGTCAACTTCACTGGCTGAAATCCTAGGGGCCGCAGTCGCTTTGAACATGCTTTTCGATATTCCTGTCCCTGCAGGAGCCATCATGGCCTTTGTGTTTGTACTCGTCATGCTGTGGACCAATTCCTATCATAAAATTGAAAAATTCATCATCGCCTTTGTCTCCATCATCGGGCTTTCCTTTTTATACGAATTGACGCTGGTTGATATAAACTGGGTCCAAGCAGGTATCGGATGGGTAAAACCCACCATTCCCCGGGGGTCGATGATCATTGTGATGAGTGTGCTGGGCGCCGTAGTGATGCCCCACAACCTATTTCTTCATTCCGAGATCATCCAGAGCCGCCAATGGAACTTAGAGAACGAAAAGGTGATCAAGCGGCAATTGGATTATGAGCTTTTCGACACCCTTTTTTCAATGATCATTGGATGGGCTATTAACAGCGCCATCATCCTGCTGGCTGCCACTGCATTTTTCAGCCATCATATCGCGGTAGGCGAATTGCAGCAGGCCGAAAGTATCCTGAAACCGCTTCTCGGAAACCATGCGGCAGTCGTTTTTGGAGTCGCCCTGCTCATGGCAGGAATTGCCTCCACCATCACATCCGGTATGGCCGGAGGCAGCATTTTTGCCGGCCTGTTTGGGGAACCGTATGATATTCACGACAACCACTCACGGCTCGGAGTACTGATTTCACTGCTCCTCGCGTTGCTGATCATCTTTCTGATACGAAATCCTTATCAGGGATTGATCATTTCACAAATGGCGCTCAGCATCCAATTGCCCTTCACCATTTTTCTGCAGATTTACCTGACATCTTCGCGAAAAGTGATGAGAAAATATGTGAACACACCCTCCACGAAGGCCATATTGCTTGTTGTTGGCGTGATTGTGATTTTCCTCAACATAAGATTGCTGATCAGCTTCCTGTGAAAATGTTACCTTTGTATATTCAATTTGAGATCAACAATCCTGATCCATGAAATCAAAAAAAGCTGTATTCCTAAATTTCCTGAAAGGAACAGGGTGTTTTTTTTTAACACTCCTGTGCTTTGAACTGATCCTTTATTTCCTGGTACCAGTGTATGATTTTCCTTCGCCACAACCATTTGCCGGAGAAAAACTCTACAATCCTTACCAGGGAATGGACAGTACCCACTGGCGCAAAGCGAATTTTCATTTTCATGCGCGTGCCTGGGCCGGACTGACCAGTGGACGTCATAATACCACCGATGCATTTTACAACACATACAAAGCCCTGGGGTATGATGCACCGCAAATTTCAAATTATCAGTCGATCGATGAGTCTTTCAAAGATTCGTCGTTTTACATCCCTGTATATGAACACGGTTTCGGTATAAGAAAGAAGCATCAGATCCTTATCGGAGCGCATAAAGTGTTATGGCTGGATTATTCGCTGACCCAGAATTTGAGCCATAAGCAACATATGATCAATCTTCTCAGGCCGGATAACGACATTGTTGCTATTGCCCATCCTGATTGGGAGGGAGGATATTCCCTGAACGACATGCAATACCTCACCAACTACGATCTGGTTGAAGCGCTCGATCGCAACTGGCGATCGATCCCACATTGGGATGCAGCACTTTCGGCCGGAAAGGCGGTTTATATTCTTGCAGATGACGATGCCCACAACATAAGCGACCCCTATGAAATCCAACGGATATGCACCTATATCAACAGCCCCGAAAACAAGGGTCCTGCTTTGACAAAGGCGCTTAAAGCAGGGATGTCCTTTGGGGCTGAAATTTACATGAGCAACAATGAAAGTTTTTCACAAAAAGCAGATAATGCACGATCCATTCCCTGCGTCAACTCGGTGAATGTGCATGGCGATACGTTGTGGGTATCAGTGAGTGGAAAACCCCTGAAAATTACCTTCATCGGCCAAGATGGTGAACCTAAAAAAATTGTCAGGCTTGCAAATAAAGCATGGTATAAATTCAAACCGGATGATACCTATATCCGAACCGAAATCGTATTTTTAAAGTACTACATGTTTCCAGCCGTCGGGCCTGGCACAATTTTTTACCTTAATCCTGTTTTCAGATACAATGGCACAACCCCGTCCAATCCATTGGTTGCCGAAATTAACCAGCCCCGCACCTGGATTCTGCGCATACTTGGTTTCGGATCGATGGTTGCAATCGTGGCGGCGGGTTTTGTTGTGATGCGGAATAGGAGGTTGAAAAAAGGGTGAGTGGGTGAACTGGTGAACAGGTAAACGGGTGAGCGGGTGAACGGGTGAACGGGTGAGTGGGTAAACAGGAGGGGGATGTTTTGGGGTTTTGACTATTGTGTTAATTTTTAATGTGTAATTTTAGTTCGTAATTTTTTAATGATGCCTTCGACGCGGAAAATTTACTGGGCTTTATTCATTTTACTTGTTGTTTCGGCTGTGATCCGCGGGTTTATTGCCGGTTTTATGGAGTTGGGCAATGATGAAGTCTATTACCTGACTTATGCAAGATTCCCTGCTTTGAGCCATTTCGATCATCCACCAATGGTGGGATTAGTTATTCAACTGTTTACGTTAAATCTTACCTTCGAAAGTGAGTTTTTTCTGCGACTTGCTTCCATTGTTTTGGGAACGCTCAGTACCGGGCTGATGTTCCTCATTGGCAGGCAGATCAAGAACCCGATCACAGGGTTGTATGCTGCATTGCTCTATACTGCATCATTCTATGGGTTTATCCTAAGCGGCACCTTTATCCTACCCGATGCACCCCAGATATTTTTCTGGCTCCTGACTCTCCTTTTTCTGCTGAAATCGCTTCCCGACCGGGAACTGACACCCGGGAGCAGAAGATACCTCCTGTTTGCCGGCATCACCGCCGGATTTGCTTTGTTATCAAAATATCATTCGGTATTTCTGCTTGCAGGGGTGCTGGTTTACATTTTACGCTACAACCGCAAGTGGTTTAAGGCAACAGAGCTGTACGGCTTTTTTATAATAGTTATTCTGTTGTCTCTACCGGTGGTTTTCTGGAACATCGAAAACAACTTTATCAGCTTTACCTATCATGAAAACCGCGTCACATTTACTGAATCAGGATTACGACCCCAATATTTCCTTACAGAGATCGTTGGAGAGTTTTTCTATAACAACCCGGTAAATGTGCTTATCATCCTTACGGCGCTGGTTGCACTTATTCGTCATAAAAAATTCCTCCCCCTCTCCTATCAACACATCCTGTTGTGGACAAGTATCCCGCTGGTGCTGGTATTTCAGTCGTTTTCGCTTTTCCGCAGCACCTTACCTCATTGGACTGGTCCGGGCTATCTTGGACTTATCATCATCGCCGCAGCTTTTTTGTCGGAACCTGCAAAAAACAGGATAAAACAGCGGATTTTGCCCTGGCCGTTGGTAATCTCATTAGCCCTGTTACTTACCGTTTCGGTAACTGCCATAGGCCAGATCAGGTTCGGATGGGTTCCGCTGCAATTATGGAAAGTCAAAGATCCTTCGCTCGATATGACCGGATGGGAACAGCTCGGCCGTAAGTTTGCCCCGGTGTCAAAATATGAAGAAGATCACGCGATGATTGGTAAAAACTCACCAATATTCACTTTCCGATGGTTTCCGGCTGCCAATTTCGATTATTATGTGGGACGGAGGATCAACAAACCCGTATATGCGCTGGGAACCCTCGAACGGATACATAAGTATTATTGGATCAACCAGATCAATGGAAATCTCCATCAGGGAAGCGATGCTTATTTTATTGGGTTGAGTGATGATTATGAAGACCCTGTTGCATTATACGGAGCCCTGTTCGATACAATCATACCCTCCGATACGATCTTCATCACCAGAAAAAAAGATACAGTGCGAAAGGCTTTTGTCTTCCGGCTGATTGGTCTTAAAAACGAGATGGTCTTTTCACCCGGGAAATTATCAAAATAGCTTTTTCATTCCCCTCGTCCAGCGATCATTTCGGTCCCGTCATCTTTTTCGGATCGACGATTTTCGTAAACTCTTCGTCGGTGAGCAATCCCAGCTTCAGTGTGGCCTCCCGCAAGGTCAGGTGTTCTTTGTGTGCTTTCTTGGCAATTTTTGCGGAATTGTCGTAACCGATGTGGGGGTTCAGCGCCGTTACCAGCATCAGCGAATTTTCCAGATTTTTATTGATCGCAGCCATATTGGGTTCGATGCCGATCGCGCAGTTGTCGTTGAATGAAACGCAGGCATCACCTAATAAACGCGCCGACTGGAGCAGGTTTGAGATGATAAGTGGTTTAAACACGTTGAGCTGAAAATGACCGCTGATGCCACCGATGTTGACAGCCACGTCGTTGCCCAGCACCTGAGCGCAAACCATGGTCATCGCTTCGGGTTGGGTGGGATTGACCTTGCCGGGCATGATGCTTGAACCAGGTTCATTTTCGGGCAGCATGAGTTCGCCGATGCCGCAACGGGGACCGGAAGCCAGCAACCGGATGTTGGAGGCAATGTGCATCAGGCTCACTGCAAGGGTTTTCAACGCTCCGGAAGTTTCTACCATGGAATCGTGCGATGACAACGCTTCAAATTTATTGGGTGCCGTTATAAAGGGCAAACCTGTAAGTTCGGCAATTTTTTTTGCCACCAGAACGTCATATCCTTTCGGGGCATTCAACCCGGTTCCAACGGCTGTTCCGCCCAATGCGAGTTCCGATAAATGGGGCAGGGTGTTTTTCAGTGCTTTAATGGCGTGGTCAAGTTGTGAAACATAACCTGAAAATTCCTGTCCGAGGGTAAGGGGTGTGGCATCCATGAGGTGGGTGCGACCGGTTTTCACAATCTCGTTGAACTCCTCTGATTTCTTTGTCAGGGTTGCCTTCAGCAATTCAACTCCGGTAATGGTAGTGCTGGTTACCATCTTGTAGGCTGCAATGCTCATGGCAGCCGGGAATGTATCGTTTGAAGATTGCGATTTGTTCACATCATCGTTAGGATGGATCACGGTTTTACCTTCGCCGCCAAGTTCACCGCCATTCAATACGTGGGCACGGTTGGCAATAACCTCGTTGAGGTTCATGTTGGTTTGTGTGCCCGAACCGGTTTGCCAGATTACCAGTGGGAACTGGTCATCCAGCTTGCCTTCCAGAATTTCATCACATACCTTCACGATCAGCTCCATTTTCGCTTCGGCCAACACGCTCAGATCGGCATTCACCATGGCTGCAGCTTTTTTAAGGATCGCCATGCCTCTGATAACCTCTTTTGGCATGGAACCTGGTTCTCCGATTTTGAAATTGGTGAGCGAACGCTGTGTCTGGGCGCCCCAATACTTGTCCATGTCAACCTCAATGGGTCCCATGGTGTCCTTTTCGATACGTGTTTTCATGGTGGTTAATGGTTTTAGTAGTTTGCGGGAATTATGTTAACAAGGATTCAATATTTTCCAGGGGATCACCGATAACAGCTTTGAATCTGGTTTCCACAATAGGGCGTTGCAGGAGTTTCGGATTCTGAGTAATGATGCGGACCCATTCGTGAACTTCGAAATTCTTCCCTTGCAGGTTTTGTTTGTAATAAATCTCCTGCGTGCGCAAAACCTCGGTTGGTTTTTTATTCAGCTTCACCAGTAACTTCTCAAGTTCTTTTTCCGTAAGCGGATGTTTTATATATTCTATCACCTCGAAAACTTTGCCCGATGCCTGCAAAAACTGCAGCCCCGCCCGGGATTTTTTACAGGATGGGTTGTGGTAAATCCTTAACATATTGATAATTAAAAATTAATAATTAATAATTAATAATCATGCCTGAATATTCTCAATTGCCATTTTACTTCAATTTTCACCATCTCACCATCTCACCATTTCCCCATTTCACCATCTCACCATCTCACCATTTCACCATTT
>CAIYES010000146.1 GCA_903925275.1 uncultured Bacteroidales bacterium | reverse complement strand
CGATCTCTTTTCCTAACCTTTGCATCAGTTAATTAAAAACTGATTGCAAAATGAATAATCCATTTGAAACTATTGAAATCCGGTTGAGTAACATTGAATGCCTATTGCTCGACCTGAAACATTCCGGAAAATCTGTTGTCCCTGCTAATCCGGAAGATGAACAACCCATCACTATTTCAGAGGCGGCAGCTTTAACGAATTTAGCTGTCGCGACTCTTTATGGGCTTACACACCGTCGAAAAATTCCCTCATATCGACAAGGGAAACGCTTGTATTTTCTTAAATCAGAACTACTTGCCTGGATTAAATCCGGCCGCAGAGCGACCATTCAGGAAATGATAGATGATGATGGAGAATCTATATAATTAATGGAGATGAAGACTTGCTATATGTCAAACCAGCATGAGGATTTCGCATTTTCCGAACGATCGTCACAGAATGGTATCAACGGGCCATTCGAGGACAAAGATGCAAAAAGTGCCACTTCCCAACTCAAAGAACTTCCTGTTGAATTTGTTGGCAGAGGCGAGGTTCGAGGATTTGAATTTCGTCAGATAATGAAATCTGACAAAGGCTACATCTATGAAGTCAGGCAGCTGGAATTAAAGCCATACTATGAGGTTTTCCGACGCATAGAAAACCACCGGTTTGGCTGCATTTCATATCCTGGATCATCCTCATTCGGAATCACTATCTGGACAGCTAAAACTATGGCCGATGCACTTGAAAGATTTAAAAACCTATGACAGTTAACAACAGGAAACAGGGAACATCGGTAAACGAAAAAGGAACCTGGCCGGGTTCCTAAATCTGAAAATGAAGAAGAATGAATAACAAAGATACAACAACTTTTAATACTCCTAATTTTGATTTCAAAAAATTAGGGATCGGCGTTGAGGATATTAAATCCGAGGAAGAAAAAGTAATAAGCCAAAGTGCTGAATCCAACGAACACAAGGGATTGTTTTTAGTAAAAACTGCCAGCCGTTGGATTGAGCAGGCTAAAAAAAGACCTACTCCCAAAATGCTATTTAGTGAATTCTGGTTTGAAAGTGAACTGTGTATTTTGTTTGCCGACACCAACCTGGGGAAATCAATTTTGGCCGTTCAAATTGGGAATAGCATAAGCCAAGGTCAACCGTTTAGTGGGTTCAAAATGGAAACACAAAAACAGCAGATCCTATATTTCGATTTTGAACTTTCCGACAAACAGTTTGAAAACCGCTATTCAATAGGGTTTGAACAGCATTATACTTTCGATGATAACTTTATTCGGGTTGAAATAAACCCCGATGCGGAAATTCCTGAAAACCAAAGTTTCGAGGACTACCTTAACCATTCGCTGGAACGTTCAATTATGGAAACTGGAGCAAAGGTTTTAATTATTGATAATCTTACTTACCTAAAAAACGAAACAGAGAAGGCTAAGTATGCACTGCCATTAATGAAGTACCTTAAGTCCCTGAAAAGCAAATACAATCTGTCTATTTTAGCCTTGGCACACACCCCAAAACGTGATTTGACAAAACCAATTACCAGAAACGATTTACAAGGTAGTAAAATGTTAATTAATTTTTGCGACAGTTCATTTTCAATTGGGGAAAATCATTCCGACAAGAATTTAAGATACTTAAAACAGATCAAAGCCCGGAACACTGAAATTATTTACGATACCGAAAATGTTTGTATTTGTCAAATTGATAAGCCTTACAATTTCTTGCAATTCGAGTTTGTAAATTTCGGAATGGAGCAAGAACATTTGAAACAGCTTTCTCAAAAAGATAAAGAGCAAAGAGTTTACGAAGCCCTTGAATTAAAAAAACAAGGTATTTCAAATATTGAGATAGGCCGAAGGATTGGGGTTTCCGAAGGTGCAATAAGAAAATGGATCAAAAAGGCAAATGAAACCGAGACCGAAAAACCAACTTAATTCGTACCGTTCGTACTTTTCGTACCCAGTACGAGTGGTACGAGTAGTACGAATAACACTGTCAAAAAATGAGGGTACACCGGGACATATTTGAGCCATTAACAAAACATAAACTTGATAAAAATCGGTTACGGGTAAAATATTGCCCTTGTGGCAAAAGCAATAAGGACGGTAAGTTTGTGCCATATGTGGGTTATGAAAACAAGGGGTATTGCCATAGTTGCGGAGAAACATTTTTACCAGAACATCAAAAAGGAATTCAATCTAATGAGACACCGACGAAGCTGCGCATACCCCCTAAAGCTATTATACCTCAGCCAAAACACGTTTCATTTGTTCCTATTGAAGTATTTAAAGCCAGTTTATCAAACTATACAGAAAACAACTTTGTGAAATACTTGATCGGATTTCTTGGGTCTGAAATAGCCAGCCATTTGGTCGGTCAATATTTTATTGGCACATCAAATCACTGGCATGATTCAACAATCTTTTGGCAGATAGATACACAAGGGAATATACGAACTGGCAAAATAATGCTTTACGACCCTGTCACTGGCAGAAGAGTAAAAGAACCGTTCAGCCATATTACATGGGTTCATGCATGCCTTAAACAGCCCGATTTTGAGTTAAAGCAATGCTTTTTTGGCGAACACTTGTTAAGGGATCAAACAAAGCCGGTTGCAATTGTTGAAAGTGAAAAGACCGCTATAATCTCCAGCATATATCTACCTCGGTTTATTTGGCTGGCATCAGGAAATAAAGAAGGATTGAAAAATATTGAAAAATGCAAGGTATTGAAAGGACGAACTGTTATACTGTTCCCTGATCTAAAAGCATATAAAGATTGGGCTGATAGGGCAAAAGAACTATCATCCATTGCGAATGTGTCTGTTTCTGATTTACTCGAACGAAAAGCAACCGAAGCCGAAAGGGAACAGGGTTTGGATTTGGCCGATTTCTTGATCAGGTTTGACCACAAATCATTCAGCAATCGTAAACAACCACCGGATCCAGAAACAGCCATACGGAAGTCTGACCCAGTACAGAGGACTATTTCCGCTTTCTCAACTCCAAGTGATCCAGTCTCCAATGAATTCATTGAAGGAGATGTTCAGGGTAATTTTTCACACCGAGAACCTAGCCCAATGATTGATGAATTATCATTCTATTTAATTCGTGATGTGGGGCAATCTCCTTCTGCTGCTTCCCATGCAAATAATTGGGACATTGCAGCACTGGAAGAGTTTTTTAACTCAACGGTTATGCCAACTGAATCCATTATACTTGATGTTTGTACAACGATAGTAGATATCCGCTCGTTCATCGACTCAAACCTTGCCACTGTGAAGGCAAACAATGGTAATCCAACATACCTGCCCTACTTTGAACAACTGACCCATTTGAAAGCAATTTTGGCTGGAAACCATCCTACAGAGCGACCAAATTGACCTGATGAAACAATTCTAATTTTTTTTCACAATTAAACTGAAAATCAGTGGCAACAAAAAAAATAATGAAACTGATCGACCCCATCAGCGGGGAAATGATCTGCAATGTATGCGGAGCAAAACATTGGGCAAGAATCCGTCCAGGTTCAAACGGCAATTTTTACAGAGGATCCTGGCAGTGCCAGAACGGCTGTAAAATGGATACGGAGCCAGAGGAAAATGATTCTAAAAAATTGTGATCTCGAATCGTATAATAATCAGAATTGTCTTTGAGTCTGAAAAATCACACCTTATCGGATTAAAAGTTTGTGTCTTATTAAACCATAATAAAAGGTTGTTCGCATCGCTTTTGCAGTAAGGGCTTTTACTTTAGGTCCGTTACTACTAACAGTTGAACTAACTTTTATAAAAGGTTCATTAATAAAGGTTTTATTATAAAACCAAGTATCTGAATTTAATGTAAGGGAAAATTTACTTGTGTATGAAGCTGATATAGTAATTATAATTATGGCATCAAATTCCTGATAAATGAATTTATTAAATGCTGTTTCATCACTAATATTACTTTTTGCCTTTACTTCTTCTAATGCATATACTGGCAGGTCATATTTGCTGAAAACATTTAAAATTTCATTATTTATGTCTTCGGTATACTTTATAAAGTGTTCATCGTTTATTTTCAGAATGTATAAATACTTTTGATATTTAACCGGAGTATAATTTTTATGAATAAGACCATTTGTAGCATCAACAAATTCAATTTTAGTATAGGAAGTATCTTTAATACCTTCAACCTTCTTGTTGATTAGCGTTGAAAAATCGTGCTGTGAGAAAGCATTAATCTGAATGATAATTAAAATTATAAGCAATTTAGTCGTTTTCATTTGGTGTTAAGTTTCAGTTATATTGTTTATACTCGATCGGATAATTTATTTTAATAAAAACCTCAGTTAACAAAACTTATGTAGGGTTGTTCTTGATTTATCTGCTTTTATACTGATCGAATATCTCATAAAATTCAACAGTATTCTGATTCCCATAAGGACATACCTACCTGTCTGAAAAAATCATGGGGTTATCCTATATTCCATTATAACCATTTTATCATAACTTTTTTCAAAGACGATCAAAAGAGCCAGCTCTTCTAACAAAATGCCCTATAACATTTTGAGCCCTGAATGCCTTATATATGCTATCTGCGGGATTTTTATATCTGACATAAGTTCCCCTGACTTTTTCTAATTCATAACATGTACAAATATACTCACGCGTATTTTTTGTCTCACGACTAAATATTTTCCTACCATCAACATCAAATTCAGAAAGCAAATTATCATAATCGGGCACTGCAATTCTTTCGGGGTCAAACCCTTGCCCGATATAATCATCTATATCTTCTTTTGTACAACTATTTTTGGGGAGAGACAATTTTATACCTTCAATTTTTCTTCTTCTTGGAATCCATAACTCAATTATTATTCCAGTTTCTTCATTTTTAAACCCCAACTTATCTTCTGAATTTACATAATAGTTATGATAATTCTCATTAAACAATTCGGTTTGTAATTTCAATAAATCTTTATTGAAATGTAGAGGGAAATTTAAAATGTCCTGGATGATTTGCCAATAAGAAGAATACTGAAAAGTATCCATTCTTTCTTCGTCGCAATACATTTTATGTTAAGTTGTTATTTTTGAATAAGTTGCCATCTTACTCGCAATATTGTTTTATCTCTTCGTAAGCATTTTTATACCCTAATTCACCCGCCTTGCTTAAATCCATGCATCCACTGTCTTTGAGTCCCATCATAATTCTGGCAATTCCTCTGTGATTATATGCCATAGCATTGTCAGGATCCAGAGCAATGGCCTTGGAATAATCAATAGTTGCCCCTTTGTAATCTTTGAGGGCATATTTTACGCACCCTCTGCACACATAAAAATCTGATTTATGTTGATTTAGCTCAATTGCCTTATTAATGTCAGCAAGTGCACCTCTGTCATCATGCAAATCATACTTTGCACTTCCTCGATTGAAATATGCATCTTCAAATTTTGAATCAATTTGAATTGCTTCATTATAGTCAGCAATGGCTTCTTGATAGGCTTCGAGATAAGACTTTGCTAAACCTCTATTATTGTAATCACTTTTACGTAATGCATCAACCTTTACTTTAAATGTTTTTACAAAGTTAAAGACGGTACCATTTGAATCCAGATGGATGGTCCATGTAGATTTTCTATGATGATAAATGTCTGCAATGATGGGTTGATCTCCAAAATCAATTTTTCCTATCACCTCATCAATTGCTTCAATAGTCCCTCAGTATGGCGAGATATGGCCCCAAAAAGAATAACTAAAGAAAAGT
>CAIYES010000145.1 GCA_903925275.1 uncultured Bacteroidales bacterium | reverse complement strand
CCCTGACAGGGTCTAATCCCTCCGGAATGGTATCGAGTGCGTACCCATTTTCCGAGTACGTGATTCCCACTACGCTGTTCCAGTAAATTTTTTTGCTGAGCCGGATGAAGTGTCGTAACCCGATCACCCCGATTTTGCTGTTAGAATAGGAATCCTGCCCGGGATTTGCATAGATATCAGTTGAATCGATTTTTGTATGCAAAAAGGCGATGTGGCTGGTTCCACCCAATCCAAAAAATGTAAACCGACCCAGCTTCGTGTCACCTGAATTGATTTTAAAGGTTATGTCCTGGTAATAAGGCGTAGCGGCGGTTCCGATAGATATCCCGAGATTCTGGGCAAGGCCGGTGAAGGAATACCGGTAAGCAACCAGGTACGAAGCTTTGCCTCCATTTTTGAAGGGTCCTTCCGACATGGCTTCAAGGCCCGTTAACGCTCCGAACTGGATCATGTGTTCACGCTTTTCAGTATTGCCGTCCTGCAGATGGATGTCAAATACCCCGGCGGTTGCATTGCCATAACTGGCCGGGAAGGCAGAGGTAAAAAAGTCGGAGTTTTTCAGGGCATTCGGATTCAGGGCGCTCACCGGGCCGCCGGTTGTTCCAAGTGTGACAAAGTGATTCGGATTGGGGACCGTAAGTCCCTCGATCCTCCAAAGTACACCCATCGGGGAGTTTCCACGGATTACAATATCATTCCTGGAATCATTCGGTGTGCTTACACCGGCAAAATTTGCAACAAGCCTCGAAGGATCAGACCTTCCGCCTGCATAGCGGCTAACCTCTTCCATTGAAAACGACCTTGCACTAACGGTAGCCATCTGGTTAATCGTTTCATGTTTTTTCTGCCCTGAAATAACCACCTCTTTGAGTGAACTGATATTTTCTTCGAGACCGATTTCCAAAACGGCCTCTTTGCCGGATGTAACCACGACACTCGAAATTACCACAGGTTTGTAGCCCAGGTAGGTGGCCTGCAGGTCGTATCGCCCAGGAGCGACACCGGATATTTTAAAACTCCCGTCGATGCCGGTGGATGCTCCCTTCGGAGGATTTGAACCAAGGATGACCACATTGGCTCCCGGCAAGGTAAGCAGTGACTGTTTGTCAATCACGGTTCCACGGATGACCTGCATGGGAAGTTGTGCATTGCCATCATTTGCAAAAATTAATATGATCGCAAGAATGAAAATTATTGTTGCTCTGTTCATAGCCATTTATTTTTTCCGGCAAAATAAATAGGGAATGAAAGGGTACGAAAGAAAAAAACCTGTGAATTGTCGAAATTAATGGTTGAAATACAGGTTGTGAAAACTGTTTCGCCATTCTGCGCTTTACAGAAAGAACGAACTCCTCACCACAGCCGGTAGGGAGCTTTTGTTTTCATCCGCATATATTGCTGACAATTACCTCGATAGTTAACATCGTCACTTTTAGGGGAACTTGATCAGAAGTTTATTTTCCAGGCTGGAGAAACCTTAATATCTTTAATCGGAACCATCTGCTGACCGAACTGAAGCTTCAGATTTTTAACCAAACTGTCAGAAGCCTGTACAACATAAATGCCAGAATATCCTTTCTTTTCAATTAGCTGTTTTATATTCTGAACATCCGGCGAAGCGCGAAGAATGTCAACGTTATTTGACTTACATTGAATTACCAGTTCGAAAAAACCATTCAATCCCATCCAATGGGAAAAATCGGTTATCAGCAAAGGTTTATGGTCCTTTGAAATAATTGCAGACTCACCTATGCAATCCTTGCATTCATTTTCAAATGCTGACCAGCACCTATGGTTGGAAACATTAATAATTGAAATCAGGGAAATTGTCACTAAACCCAGGTATATTCCTGCAAAGAGCAGCTTGCCGTTTAATACCTTCATGGCTAAATAATAGCCCACGACAATGATGATCCCAACCAGGTTTATCAGCTGATAACGCCAGGTACAGGAAAGGTAACCATTCCTGGCCATATCTGTTATGTAGAAAAATAGCATCGTAGGCAAGATAAACAGGGCCATAAAAATCCAAGTTTCCCTTGAAGACTTTCTGATCATAAACACAACCGCAAAAATTTCGACAATAATAACCACCAGACTCATTAATAAAGGAGTTACCAATTGCTGGGGGATGCTCCCATTCATTATTTCAAATCCAGCCCAAATATGCCTTTCAAGTGAAACGAACGCATGAGCAAAGCCGATGAACTGCCAGGCAATGGGTTCCCAGAATTGTTGACTAGCTCTCCATCCCACCTGCCAGCTCAAAGCCTTGGATATTTCTTCGCGGTGTGCTATTATTGTGTACATCCAGGGGGAATAGACCAATGAAATTATAAAAAGACTTATACCAAAGAATCTAAGACAGTGTCTCTTAAAAACGATAGTATAAATCAAATGCCCGGCAATAATTAATCCTGAAAAGATTGAAGTATATAAAGCCAGTATGCCAATGATGGAATAAGCCACCCACCACTTTGGTTTGTT
>CAIYES010000144.1 GCA_903925275.1 uncultured Bacteroidales bacterium | reverse complement strand
TTACGCATAGGACTGAGGAACCATGCGCTGCCGTACCGGATTTTAACCGGCTCATGTCCGGACAAGTGCAGATAATCCATTAGATGTGTTTTCTTTGCCTCAGTAATATTCATGGTTTCCCGTTAAACAATCATTTATGTATTCGAACTATTTCTTCTCTTTTCTGCGTGAAAAACTTTAACACAGTTCTGTGTTTGATTATCAGGCTTTTAACTGTGTTACGTTAACTCCCGTATATATAACATACCATCTATCGTAACACGGTTGAAACTTTTAACACAGTGGGGAAAATGTAACTTGCTGTAATTGAATCTGTAAACTGTGTTATGTTAAAAACCATGTTATATATATACAGTTAACGTAACATACTTATTCATTTATCCGCAATTTGAATGTCTTGCCTGATCCAACATCTTTAATGAACTTTCGTTCAAGATGATAGGGAACAAAATCACGCAAGTTTGAATACCCGACCCGAACATCATACATTTTGGCAACCTTTTTCAGCTCTTCAATATATTTGTTTTGGGAAAATTCGTCGGCGACCTTAAAAACTTCTCTAATCCAGTTCATGTGCAACATGTCATCCATGTCTTCAGGGCGTTTGTATGTTTGTTTTATTGATTTCCCTTCAACGACTTCAGGAACTCCATCTTCTAAAATCTCAAAGAAGAAGTCCTCAAAGTCCATGTCACGCAGATAAACTGGCTCAACTTTGGAATGCTGCTTGTTTTCGGAGTCTCTCGATACACGAATAACACTCTCGGCCTTATTCTGAAGCTCGGTTCCAATATGTCCCCTTGAGTTGCGGTCCCCTTTATTTTCATGCAATACACAAAGGATATGAATTTTACGATCTTCACTCCATTTCATCAGCATCCCGGTAACTTTGGTGGACTCATCGGCATTGTTTATATCTGTCACCAGATCGCGGATGCCATCAATTATTACAAAGCCCAGGTCGGGTGTTGAATTAATCACCTTGTCGATGATTTCAATTCTCTCCTTGGTATTGTACGACCTTAACCGGTAATATTGAATGTTTTCATTTTCAGCTACCTTCGAAATCCCGGATAAATCATATATCCTTTCCTGAACTCTTTTGGCATGGTATAGGCCTTGCTCGGTATCAAAGTAGATTATCTTTGATTTTCCCGCCGGAAGTTTGCCTCTGAATTTCAAGAACTCCTTTTTTCTCAACAATGCAGTACAAATAAAGGAGAGTAGAAAAGTTTTCCTTGATTTGGCTTGTCCCTGAATTAAAGAAATATTCCCCAGGGTGCAAATGATTGATTTTTTTCCATCTTCGCTAATGAACAGTACATCCTGAGGCTCTTCAACAGTCTCCGTAATGAGCATCCTGGATTTCCGAATCCTCTCAGATAGTAAATCTTCCTTAGGTACTGGTGAAGACTTAGGGTTATTTAAAGGGAGGTCAGTTGTCCCGGTAGCCATAAAGAAAAATTTGGATTGTCACCGTTTGTATAGTCGGTGCTTCGGTTAAATTCATGCCGGTTTTTTGTGATGTTTTCTCTTCTTAAAAGTTCCAGGGACAGGGAAGATGCATGGGTGTTATTCCGGAATCCCAAATCATGGGAATATTTTTCCCTTCAAATTGGTGGGGTTATTGGACTCTCAAAAATGGTCCCCCAGGGAGCAACATAAATATTTACTCCTGACAGGTCCTTGACAATTGCAGCAATTTTGTTTAATTCTTCTTCCTGGGCAATCCCTTTTTCCATCTGCTTGCTGAGGTGCTGGGCCATTCGATGGATCATGCCGAGGAGATCCGCTAAATCCTGCGATGACTCTTTAGTGGTCGGTGCGTCTTGAATTTTTATTGCCACATCAAGGTATTCGCTCATTTTGTTTGAATGCCGGAGAATTGCTTTGAAATTTTCGATGATATACATATATTGACTGGTTTAGAATCGTTGAATGATTCGGGTTAATACTACTTTGATTGGGTAATGAATTATAAAACGGAATTCTTCA
>CAIYES010000143.1 GCA_903925275.1 uncultured Bacteroidales bacterium | reverse complement strand
GCCGGGAATAGTGGCTGTATTCATTGGGAAAAAGGTATTTCCGTCAAACCTGGCCAGCCCTTCTTCTGTTCCTAAAAACAACCATCCATCTGATGTTTGTGCTACCGTCATAATGGAATTCACAGGCAACCCCTGCTCCATTTGCCAATTGTCAACTTTAAGCCTGGGCAGCCCAATATCGGGTGACTCCTGCATTTGGGCAAAGGAAAGACAAAAAGAAAGGTTGATTACAATAATTATGACGAGAATACGAAAATTCATGATACCTGGATTTGTAATGATCAAATGTACATGAAATTAACCATTCACGTATACCAGGCATAAAAAAATCCTAAGATTTTTGGAGGAATCAACAATTCTTTGTCAGATATTCCGCAAGTTTTTCAATTTGTCGTGTTTCAATTTTCACAAGAGATTGAATTGCGTTTTGATATTTCCTGATTTGTGCAATTTCCTTCAATTCAATCACGGCAATATCGTTGGGTAGTCGTTTGATGACATTGTGAAAAGCTCCGATAAATAGAATTCCGGTTTCGGTCTGACCCAGTGTTTCAGCAATCCTGCCGGCAATAAACTTATCCCTCCTGGCTAGTAATAAAGGCTTTAATATTTTATACCTGAAAAGCAGAAAGAGTTTTTTAACAGTTGTTTTTGCTTTTAAAACTGAATGAAGTCCGTCGTATTCTGCTTTGACCATTTTAAAATCTTCAGTTTTAATTAGAATGGCGCCCCGACCAAGAAGTTTTGAAACTATTGCCGAATTTTTGCTTCCTGATTTGATGCCTTCGTCAATGATCTTAAGGGCCATTTCGCCATCAACAAACATTCCATCCTGATATATTTTTATACCTCTGATGGCAATATCTATGTTTTCGAAATAGGATTCAATTGAGTCCCAATAGCCATTTACAGTGTCGTCGTGCTTTTGCCATTTATCTTCTCCATCCAGGGAAACACGTCTGCTGTTGAGTTCTTCTCCCATCGAGCCCATGTCTGCCTTCGAATGAATGATGGGAACATAAATCAGTGTCCTCACGGTAAAAGATGTTAACTTTTATCTTTACATCAAATCGCCCAATGGGCCGAGGTTGATATTTAAATCGCGGTCGGTAAAATTAAAATGCTTTTTCAGCTCTTCCATCTTCATCTCCAGCTTCATCAGTGTTTCACCGAGGCGTTCAATTTCGGCATCAGTCAATGAGCCACCATCGACTCTTCGCATGGCCTGTTTTTCCACTAATTTCCGGATGAGTTCAACAAGGGTCAGCACCAGTTTTGCAAGTCCCGAATCGGCATTGTCGGGAGTTAGTTTTAATCTGGATTCATCATTGCTTGTCAGTTTACCGATCTCCTCCGAAAATTCATCGAGCGATCCGGCATTGAAAAGTATTTTATTTTCACTCATCGCTCTTATTATTTAACCGTAAAATCAACAAAATTATATGGAGGCCATGGCCCGGTCAATATAAACGATAAACCACCATGCTGGTTTTGTAAATCACTGACTGCATGAATCAAAGCATCTTTTTTGTCTTTATCAAGTAAAAAAACTGCATCGATGATATTTGATGTATTTGCCATCTTTTTGAATTTATTGACTGCATTTAATCCGGTGAGATACCCTGTAATCTCTGCAATGACTGAATTCACATAGGTTAACAGCATCTCCTCATTCCTGTGCTCTTTAAGTTTTTTATTCACCCAATCCCTGTAAATTGAATGTTGAAGCTCAGGGTCAGGTTCGGCAAGGCAGGAGGGAGGGATATCAGATTTTCTGCTCAGATCGGCCTTTAGTTTTTCGGGATCACAGAAAACCTTCAGTCCGAATTCCCACATATTTTCAACTTTAAGAAGGTTTTGTTGAATTTCACTGTAGTTTCTGCCGAGCATTTGAATTATGGCATCGGTTGATTCCATAATAGAACCATATCTCATGGGCAGAAGGGTGAAATGTTGTGCCAGACTTTCAATCACACCGGCATATTCAATGGCATTGGATTTATCTGCCATTAACTCAGCTCTTTTAGTCTCACTGCCGATCACTGCAACGTTATCAAAGTTGACAACAGATAAGTCAGCCCCCAAAATACCTTTTATCCCTCCCAGCAGAACATTTAACTTTTCCGAATCCTTATTTACAGATAATATAGCATAAATCATCATGTCCAGTTCGATGTTGCAGTGGGTTTATGGGTTGATGGGTTGATGGGTTGATGGGTTTATGGGTTGATGGGTTGATGGGTTGATGGGTTGATGGGTTGATGGGTTGATGGGTTTATGGGTTGATGGGTTGATGGGTTTATGGGTTTATGGGTTGATTGGTTGATGGGTTGATGGGTTTATGGGTTTCTGGGTTTATGGGTTTTTGGGTTTTTGGGTTGATTTATGGAGGGCATTTAACATTCTTCCGGTCTGGTCAATTTTGGTTCGGATTTCGGTTAATTGAGTTTCTTGTAAAAATTCCAGATCGGTGGAAAGTATCAATTGGTTCAAAACTTCGATAAGGCTGCCAAAAGCTATTTCGTAAAATCTGGACTGGTCTTTTTTACTCCATCGTGTACTTCCTTCGGCGATATTACTACTAACAGATACTGAAGCTCTTCTGAGTTGACTGGTTAACCCATATTTTTCATCCTTTGGAAAAGTAGAAGTTAACTGATAAATTTCCTTTACCAGTTCCCTTGACATTTGCCAAACCTCCAAATTTTCAAATGAATATTTCATAAACCTTTCAACCCATAAACTTATCAACCCATCAACCTATAAACCCATCAACCATTCAACTCTTTATCCCCTACAGCCTTCCCTGCCTTTAGCTGTTCCATGGTTTCGACAGAACTCAGCATTAATTTCACACCCAAATATACCAGATCAACATCTGCTACTGAAATTACAATATCGCCGGTGAGGATAACACCCTTATTCAGAACCCGGTCGAGCACCTCAAGAATGGTAATATCCTTAGAGCGGTCGATTACATTATCATTCATTAATGTTTTTCTTTTATAGAGATAAAACTATAGGGTGGCCAGGGACCTGTAACCTCAATAAAAAAACCCGAATTCCTGTCTTTCTTTTTCAGCAATTCGACTGTGTTTTTAAAATCAGGTACTTTGGTTTTATGTACAAGAAACGTTGCATTGAGGATCATGGTATCTTCTCTGCCGGTAAAATCTTTCGGGATAAGGTTATTAAGGCAGGTGGACACACTTAAATTTTTAAATTCATTATAATATTCCTGGCCGTAATTCTTGCAAAGTCGGTCCATTTCATTTTCGATCAAATCGGTTTTTTTTCTTTTCAGCAAAAAAGCTTTTCCCGGAGAACTTGCCATAATCTGCTTTTCCAATGCTGCAGCTTCTTCGCTTAATTCATCGATTTGTTCGGTCAGTGCCTTTCGATTGACATAAATTTTAACCGCCCATTCTTCTTTCCACTCAAGATGAAGGAGATTTTCGGATAAGGAACCGGAATAGTCCTTAATGAATTTTTTCAAACTCTCTTCTGATTGATATATCGTACCGAAATTAAACGGGATCACGGTATTTTGTTCCATGACCTTGCCGATTACCATGATATGGTCCCTGGCATTGGTTTCCAACCACTGAATATCCGCTAAATTTTTTTTAAGGGTCTCTTCGGAAAATTCATCTCCGGAAACATATTTAACGATCACATACAAATCATCGGCCATAATACATTTCAAGCCTTTTGACTCCAAATAATCTATAAGTCCGGGCGGAGTGTTTGATACGCAATATACATATATCAAATCATTGATCATTACGGTTGGCCCCTTTCTATCGTATATTATTGGCTCGTGCTATCCATGCCTTCAAATGAATTTAGTCGTTCGAAGGAAGTAATTTCAAGGTTTTCATCCATCTTGACTGAATAGAACAGCCGTACTTGTTTTGGTGGCAGATTCATGGATTTTAAAAATGAATCGTTTTCATATACCTCCGCAACGGAATTCCAACTTTCGAGAACTTTGTCAATTTTTATAACCGTTACATCATAGCAATTAATGTTCTCTTTCAGGAACTTAACTACTGTTTTTTTTACATCAATAATGTTACCCATAATATCCTCCAATTAGTTGTTGTTTTTTTAAGGCAAAAGCCACAAAGTCAAATAGTAAAAATGTTAGTTTTTCGGCTTACCCTTATTCACTTTGTGACTATGCGAATCAGTAACTTGTTCTTCGGGTATATTTCCTGCCACATTTCTCATGTTATGCCCGCAACCAGGACAAAACCTGTATTCAAACATAAACCGCCAGGTTTCGCTACATTCAGGGCAGGTTATGTTGAGTGGTTGCCCGCATTCAACACAAAATTTCTCGTTTCCACCCGTTGTTTTTCCACATTTCGGACATAAAAAAGCATTCATGTTTCCCTCCTTTTTAATAAGTGTAATAGTTTAAGGCCCAAGGTCTCTATGACTCAGAGACACTGTGACTTTTTCCTTTCCTATTGATTTTGTTTATTTTCTCTGGCTACTTCCAGTAATTTCAGCAATTCATCTTCTCTTCGGTCATATTCTTCTTCGTCAATTTCATCCAGTTCAAACTTCAACTGCAATGCCATCAGCCTTTCCTTAATGGTGCCTTCGTCCGACATTTCTTTCTCGATGATCTCATTGATCTTCTCTGCAAGAAAAACAACTCCTTTTAAAGGTGCAAGCAGAATATCGTCAATTAAAAACATATTAAAGTTCTTTGGTGTTAATTACAAGATTTACAAAATTATAGGGTGGCAATGTCCCAACATATTTAAAGGTCATAAAGCGGCCAAACTTTTCATCTAAATCGTTCACTGCGCTGTCAAAAGCTGGTTCGATACTGTTTTTAATCAGAAAGGCAGCATTGAGGATCATCATTTCTCCATAATTGTCGTTTATTTTCACGTCATCCGCAAGTGACTTTAAAGCATCCAGGATGGTGTTTTTATAATTTTCGGTCTCCTTTTTAAGTGCCCCGGCAACCATTTCACCGATTTTCATGCGCTGGTAGTGGGTTTTGTCGACAGGCAAATTTATCAACTTTCCCCTGAGTGTCTTGATTTCATCATATTTCTCTATGATGCTTTCATAGATTGCTGCTTCATGGGCCAGTACCTTAAGTCCCAATTCCTTCTTGCCATCCATTTTATTAAGCAGGTCGTCGAATTTTTTATAATCTTTTTCAAGGATTTTCAAGATCCCTGAATTGTCGTTGTGCTCGGAGATGGTTGAAAAACGAACAGGAAGCACTGTAAATTGCTTCATAGCTGCCTCAAGTACTTCTTCGTGTGCGATCATGTTTACCCTTCGTGCCTCATATTGAATGATTGGCGAATTACTAACGATGGCACAGAGATCATTGTAATTGATACCATAAACCAGATCAGCTCGTTTGCCAATTCCTATGGGGCCAAAGTCAATAGCGCCGGAATGTCTGATGATCCCATAGATGTATTTTCCTTCTTTCGGTATTTCAATTCCGTTTTCCATAATTATTTTCAGATATTTTTGTTATTCACCCTCATCATAATTCTGCGTTTCATTACAACTCCCATTTTTCGGGAAAAATTTTCAGGTCGATGAAATTAAAGATTGGTAACGGAGCAGTGTATACAAAATCGCTTCGGTCCTCGAATCTGTTGCCAAGGTCAGCCATAATATTATCGAATTCGATCTCTCTGCCGCTGTTCACCAGGAATGCTGTATTCATAAACATCGCATCACTGGATGTCTTGTTATGTTTATATTCAAATACCGATTTTCGGAAAGCGTCAATAATTTTTCCGGCTTCTTCTTCCTTTTTTTCGATCAATGCATGTTCTACCAATTTTCCTGCTTCATCGATTTTAGCGTTTTTCGTTACCTTATCATCAAGTTTATCAATTTCAGCCCTGAGTTTTTGCAATTCAATATGCTCCTTGTCGATCTCTTTGTAAATCATTCCCATATTTTTCCAGGTTCCCCTTACATTGAGCTCTACTTTATTTTCAAATTGTTTGAGCAATTCCATAAACTCACTATACCTCCGGTTTAGCAGGTTTCTTATTTCATCGGGAGTTGCTGCAATGGTGCCAAACCTGATGGGCAGGATGCTCCTGAATTCCTTCATAACCTCTTCAATCACCTTTTGATGCGCCAGCATATTTTCGGGATTGACTACAAACCTGCTGAGCGGGTGGTCGCTCACAACCATGCATAAGCCATCGAACCCGATCGTTGAAACAAGGTCGCCCCGTCCGCCAACTCCGATCGATCCCAGATTGATATCGTAATCCGATGCAATAATGCAATAAATATATTTTCCGTCGCGCTGCATACTACTCCTTTATTTTAACCAGAATCAAATTTTCTATTACTTTGCTTTTTTCGAGAGAAATCAATTCATCCTTCGCCGATTGCCTTGCTGCTGCAGAATAATCAAGCAGGGTACGGTAGGCATTCCTGATCCTGTTGAAGTTTTCTGTTTCACCATTTTCCTGACTATTGTCGGGATGAAATATTTTTGCTTTTTCCAGATATGCCTTTTTTATCTCATTTTCGGTAGTCTTTTCCTTGACGCCAAGTTCCTGTCTGGCCTTTTCTACCAGTTCAGAATTCAACTCCTTGACTTCCAGGGTGTAGAAGCTGTAACATGGTAGCGGACCTACTAATTTAAAATTCAGGGTGCCATTGTATTCTTCATCAAACTGCTCAATTACCTTTTCAAACTTATCCTGATCATTCCTTTTAAAGAGAAATGCGGAGTTTGTTACCATCTGGTCATTCATAACCGTATGAATCTTAATGCTGATGGCCAACGGCGATAATTTATCCAGAATTTTTATTCCAATGGCTTTGTTCTTTTCATCCAGTTTTTCCTGGATCAGCATCCCTATTTTCACTTGATCACCCTGTGTTACCGTATCCTGATTTTTCATGATGTCATCTTTCATGGAAATGATATCAGGAAGATTGGAAATTCCTTTAAGGGTTGCAGCAAAATCAGCCCAGGTTACCGCCACGTCAATTTCTGTAAGGTATTCGATTTTTTTAAAGATATCAATAATCAGATCATGGCCGTTTGCAAGAATTTTTATAACCGCATCTGTTGAGCCTACAATCGTGCCGAGCCTCATCGGGATAATCATGTTGAACCCTTTAGCCTGAAGTTCTTCAATCGTTTCCTGATGATGAACAAGCAGATACCCCAGGGATTCCCTGTCCAAAAAATCAAGTTGAGTGCTTTCCCTGTCTGAAACTATGGCAGATATGTTCTGATAAGTAATACCGTAAACCCCTGAATTTTCAAGTGATTGAAAGTGCGTTGATCCGTAGAAGTTTGGCACAATCCCGTAGATGTAAATTCCTTTTGTTGGCATGCTGTTTTTATAATGTGCTGATGTGATAATTTGCTGATGTGCTGATGTGATGATGTGATAATGTGATAATATGCTGATGTGCTGATGTGATGATGTGATGATCTGATAATTTGATGATTTGATTTCCCGTTTACCAGTTTACCAGTTCACCAGTTCACCCGTTTACTTGTTTACCCGTTTACTCGTTTACCCGTTCACCTGTTCACCTGTTCACCCGTTCACCCTTTCACTTTACTTTTTTGTTGCGTTTTGTTTTAATACCAATTGTATTGCTTCTTCAAAATGGTTTTCCAAAATATTGATTTCTCCGGTTATCTCGTCCGACTTACCTCGGGCTTTATCAATCAGGCTGCGAATGGCAAGCATTGCGGCTTTCCGGCAAATGAATTCGATATCGGAACCTGTCAGGGTGTCAGTTTTCAGGGCAAGCTTGATGAGACTTACTTTTTTACCAAGAGGTTTATTCCTGGTATGGATGATGAATATTTTTTCCCTGGTCTTTACATCTGGCAAAGGTAATTCAAAAATCAGATCGAACCTTCCGCTTCTTAACAGAGCTGGGTCGATTAAATCGATTCGGTTTGTTGCAGCCAGTACTATCACACCTTTCAGGTCTTCAATGCCATCCATTTCGGTAAGGAACTGGCCGATCACCCGTTCGATCACGCCTGACCCCGAGCTGTCGTTGCTGCGCCGGGGGGTAAGGCTGTCAATTTCATCCAGGAACAAGATACACGGCGACGCCTGTTTAGCCATCCTGAAGAGTTCACGTACCCCTTTTTCCGACTCTCCAATGTAGCGGCTCAGTATCTGCGGACCTTTGACAGAGATAAAGTTTACGCCGCTTTCGCTGGCTAATGCTTTTGCAAGGTACGTTTTACCTGTTCCGGGTTTACCATGAAGAATAATGCCTTTTGGAGGCTTGGTGTCGGCTTTCTTAAACAGGTCAGCATATTTCAAAGGCCATTCCACCGTTTCCTTCAACGCCTCCTTGATATCATCAAGGCCACCCACATCATCCCATTTTACATCGGGCACCTCCACGAAAACCTCCCTGATTGCAGAAGGTTCCACCTCTTTCATGGCATCCATGAAATTATCCATCGTCACTTCCAGCGACATCAAAAGTTCGTATGGGATTTCGGACATCTCAAAATCAATTTGAGGGAGTATTTTCCGAAGTGCAGTCATTGCGGCTTCCCGGGCCAGGGCTTCGAGATCGGCCCCTACAAATCCATGAGTGATTTCGGCAAGTTTCTCCATATCCACATCCATCGACAACGGGATGCCCCTGGTATGAATGTGAAGAATTTCCAGCCTGCCCTTTTTATCAGGAATAGAGATCGAAATTTCGCG
>CAIYES010000142.1 GCA_903925275.1 uncultured Bacteroidales bacterium | reverse complement strand
GTACGAACATTATTCTGCCGGATGATCAGCTCAGCTTCACCCATTTCAGAAACCTTCTTGGGTTCATCATTGACCGGCGTCGGGGGGACCATACCATGGTTCTCAAAATGAGCAATCCTTTCCGTGATCTCCTTGAGCTGGTCATCAATGTCTAATATTCGAAAAGCAATTTCTTTTCGCTCCTGGATTTCCCGGTATGGAAGAACTGCATGAAGGTTATCCAGCATCTTGTAGCACATTTTCTGCTCCGATCGAAGCCTGTCAATAGTGGTTACCTCCGGAGGGATTGACTGCTCTGGTTTTGGAAATTCCAGCTTTACCGGCGGTTTCACTAAAGCAGAAGCATCCTCGAAAGCAGCCAAATGTTTGGCAATTTTGCTCAGTTCATACGAAAGAGTCAACCGGTTTTTTACGGTTGCTCCCCCAATGCGTAGCATCCTGCCGATTTTAGTATTATGTGTGTAGCGTTCAAATAGGGCAAGACCGGCTAAGTAGTCCTGGTCAGCTTTCATCCAAAAGAGAATTTCATTGTTCATGGTACGAAACTACCATTGCAATTGCAGTATTAAAAGGACAAAAAAAATGTTTGCTAAGTTTTTAGCAAACATTTTTTTCATTAATAAAGTGGCATTAACCCTAGGGCTAGTCTTGTACCTTAATTCCACTGCAAGCAGCAGGGAATTTAACGCCTTATGACCAATTTCATGAGAGGAAAAATGAGCAATAGTGTAAAACTATTCCTCTAACTCTGGTGGATCCTTTCCCTTAGTACCTCCATACCAAATCGAAATTGAACCTGGAAAAAGGAAAATTAATATTAAGAAGTCTAAAAGGGTTGTAAGCACAATCCAGTGTTTACCAATTGGTTTAATCCAATAAAACTGCCATCCACCCTTCCAGGAGATATCAGAATGACCAAGTAATGGCAATTTAGGTAAAAGGTCTATTTCAATTGAACTATTAGTATATGGTTTTGGCAAAGTCGCATAATATTCCCGATTTTTAGTATCGAAAGATAATAAGCTATCATTTCTAATTTGACTTCCGTGAAAACTGATAGTAATAGGTGACTTGTTGACCTTTATTTTGTTAATCTGTCCAAATTTATCAATATTCACTAATAGTTTGAAAGGGTTATCGCTTTGAATAAAAATGAACCAACATAAGATTAAGTCTATTATTAATACTGCAATAAAGGAAAGGGACTTCCAAAAAAATGAATGCCTGGATATAAATCCAAGTCGATTTACAACATAAAGACCAAGCGCAGCAATAATAAATTCAACTACTTCAAAAAGGATATGTAAAATGCCGTTCCACATATTAACTACTTTTTATTTTTAACAAAATTATTGGTTTTTATTTATTATGCAAGAAAAATAAAGTGACTTATTCCTGAACGATAAAAATATAAGATTTGTGTCTTCCATTTTTCTAAATGGGCCTTGGCAATTCCAGATTATAAGTCACAATTATTTTTTAGTCTATTGATGTTCATTCCAGTTTCCTGCCAAGACCGTAAGCGATTATATAAACTTAACTTTCTGTGGTTAATTTTTGCAATTGATAAAATTACAATAATTTCAATAGCTTAAATCGGGAAACAGAAAAAAACCTGCCAGATCGCTCCGACAGGCTCTTCAACTAACCTACTTATGAAAACAGCTATAACGCTTCTTGAGTTAAATTACCGGCGGATTGGGATCCATCAGCAGGACGCCTTCATAAAAGGCCATCGGCGAACCCTGTTTGCACAGGAACCCGAACTTGTGGCCCTTATCCTTGTCGATCTCCTCACCCCAGGTGGTTTCGATGGTCTCAATGTGAGCCAGGTTGCAAGGTTCGCCGATCAGGTACCGCTTGTTCGAGGCGCAGTTCTGGATGATCACGATCCCTTTGAAGTCGATCCCGAAGTTCTGGATCCATTTCTGCACTGCTTTTTCAATGCCAGGGTAAAACCCTTCCAGTCCGATCTCATACCCACCGCAGTCCTGGTTGGACCCTTTGAGCTTTTTCTGAGACGGTTTGATGGTGCCCTGGGTCATATACAGGCTGTGCATGAATTTGCCGGTGAGCAATTGGATATCATCGGCAATGGTCACCCCGTCGGTATCCCTGGTAGGGAAAGTGGTCCAGTCAATATCCGCTTCCTGGATCAGGATGATCTCTGATTTTATCCCACCGCCGCCGCCGGCGTTTCTAACGGTGGGTTTTGCAAGGTCAAACAGTGCAATTGTCATGATTTTTTTGTTTTAAGGATTAAGCCGGAACATATGCAAACACCGCTTCTTCAATACCGAAGCCAACCGATTCGTACCAATCGGCAAAAACCTTGATCTGACGATCGACGCTTTCGATTGAAATGTTGGAGGCACCATTATTGCGGTTCATCAGCCGGATAAAGTTTTCCTTTGGCGTAG
>CAIYES010000141.1 GCA_903925275.1 uncultured Bacteroidales bacterium | reverse complement strand
ATCGGAATGATTATTAACTTGCCACCACACCTCAATAACTATATCGGCTTTAACCCTTTTTAATAATTTATCTCTTGGACTTTCAGCAAGTCCGGCATTATTTAAATCACTTTCAGTAGCATTATCTTCAGAAGTAGTTTGTTCTATGTTTTTTAATTCACTTTCAGCATCTTTAAGAGGATAACCAAGATCAACCATTAATGAAGATAATTTGGCAATCACTTGTCCGAGTTCGGTATCTTCTTGAAATGCTTTCTTATAATCTGGCACAGAAACAACAACTCCCTGATTATCAAGTTTAGTCATAAAATAACGCATTTGACACCAATTATCACTGGGTAAGACAGTTAGGGTTGGTTTTTTTCCTTGGCTAAAACCTGTAAAAGAAAGGAATAATAGAGAATAGAAGAATAAGTACACTTTTGTATTCATAGTTCTTAAATTTTATCAAAATATCCTAAATAGATTTTGATTATAATGTTTCATTTTGAGGGTATGGATTATCCTTCCCGTAATGGTTTAATGTTAACTGAAGTTCTGTATAAAACCCAGGTCGATTTTGTTTGCCTTGAAACTCTGAAAAGTCTTTAAGAATAGCACTAATAACTTCAATGCATTGATTTTCGGTAACAGTATCGTTGATCATTTCGCTGTAACCAGATAATTCTGGGTTACTAGAAATTATCTTTTTTAGTCGAACACTTAAACTTTCCATATCCTTAAATTTTCGGGTTATTCAGTTGTATAAACATTAAATAGCGGATTCCGAACCAAATATATGAAAAAAACTTGTATCCAAGTTTTCTTGAATGAATTTGAAAGAAAATGAAGTTAAAATTTTAAGGCAGGCTAAAACCTACATTTCAATCCATTTTTCACTATTATAGTCTAAATCAAGGCAATCTTGAAGCTTGAATGAGTAAATCATCCCATAATCATTATCAAACACCGGCCCCAGCATTTCATAACTAACTGAATTGATATTAAACCCAGGAATGGCTTTCTGGGCAAGTGGTTCACATTTTAGATAATCATGCAGCATCCTGGCAATGATATCTGTTCCGATTTGCTTCATCTTTGAAACAAGCTGCATTTCACTGGAAAAATCATCAATCTGATCCAGGTGGCCGATGATCAGGAACCCTCCATTGATCAAATCCAGAATATTATCAAGGTTTGAAGCTTCAAAATTCCCGGAAAGGCTAGTCAGGACCAGTGCCGGATATTTGATATTTGAACGAAGTGCATCCAGCGCCTCGTTGATATCCATCATATAGAAATCATTGATTTCCTTATGCTCCCTGGCAAGGGTTCGGAAATACTCAACGTAGCTATTAATGTCGGTCATAGGATTCTATTTTACCCACATACTCATGATACTCTTTAGCTTTCTTGTTTAACCCGATCAGCACATTGTAAAGGTTTGAGTTCATTACGGTTTCAAGGCTTTTGTCATCGGTCTTGCCATCGGCAAGGGAGATGATAAGCGATGCCCAGCCATTATCTTCGCTGCAGGCATCTCCTTTTTGCTGATAAACATAAGGGTACAACACAGGCAATGAATTCAGAACTCCGGAAAAGAAAAGGAAAACGGAGTACTTGATTTCGTAATCCAACCGGGAAATTCTCCGACACCGTTTCTTCAACGTTCGGTTTACAAATTTTTTCCGGGGATCCTGGTTTTCAGTAAAAGCCTTCCGGATGAACCAGAACCATTTCTTTGGCCGATAAAGAACTGCAACCATTTCATCGAGATACTTTTGCTCCTTGGTCTTTGAAAAAGAATCGAGCAGGGAATTTGCCATGGTGAATTCCCCAAACGTGCAGTTCATCATCGCATCCGAGGGACCTACACACTTTCTCCAACCGGTTCTGATTATTGGCAGAAGGTTTCTGGTCAGTGATACTTCCTTGAAAAGGAAATCGAGGCTTTCACAGAGAAAATAGGCATCTTCGGGGTGGATTCGTTTTATGACTTTCGGCTTGACTGAAAGGAAATCAAATAGCGCCCTGATCTTAAAATCCACTATAGTTAGCTGCCCCTGAAACAGGCGACTGACAAACAAAACCTGTTTCTTTGTCAGCTCGTTCCAGTCGGAAGGTGTGAAATATGTTTTACCATCTATTTCAACCTGGTTCATGGCAGCAGTTTCCTTTTGAAATACATCCGGACAAGATTAATACCAACCAGGAAGACAATGATCGCCCAGGCTATCCCTCCAGACCAGATCAGGAAGTTCTGGAGACCGGTGACTTTATAAACCGGCTTTTCGATTGTCCTGGACTCAATCCGGGATTCCCGGATAT
>CAIYES010000140.1 GCA_903925275.1 uncultured Bacteroidales bacterium | reverse complement strand
CTTTCAAAGCTCCTTTTGTAAAAAACGAACCCATTCGTCGTGAAAAATTTGAAATTTGATATCCACCTTGCATTCCTACGAAACTTCCCCAGGTCTTCCAAACTTTATAAAAATCTATATCGGGAGTAATCTTTGTTACAGTTGCACCTGCTTCTTTCAGCCTTGCAACATATTCCTTAATCTTCATTTTTATTTCTTCATCCACCGGAACACCTCCAAATTCATCCGTCCATGCGATTCTTAAATTTTCATTATCGGTTGAATCCAGGTTTCTGGAAATAGGAACAAGCCTTTGACATTCTTTTGTTGTGTTAGCAATGATTGTTAATGCAAGTTCCAAATCGTCAATATTTCTTGCCAAAGGTCCTGCGCATGCCAGGGTTCTTATTCCATTAACACTTTCTTTTGGGTCAGTTTGAATTCCTTGTAAGGAGACAACGCCATAAGTAGGCTTAAAGCCATAAATACCGCAGTAACTGCTTGGCACCCTTATAGAGCCAGCCAAATCATTTCCAAAGGATAATGGAGTCATACCCGTGGCTAAAGCTGTGGCACAACCTCCACTGCTTCCTCCGCTTGTTTTTGTGATATCCCATGGATTATTTGTTCTGCCAAAAACAGGATTGCTTGATTGCATGTCCATTGCAAGCAAAGAAAGGTTTGTTTTACCAATAATGATTGCCCCTTCAGCTAAAAGGAGCTTAACAATTTCGGCATCCTGAGAAGGAACATTATCTTTCAATGGCAAAAATCCCGAAGTAGTTAATATTCCTTTTGTTTTGTAATTATCTTTTATTGTAATCGGCACACCATGAAGTTTCCCCCAAATTTGGCCCTTGGATAATGCACTGTCAGCTTCTTTTGCTTTTTTCAGTGCTTCATTTTTGTTGAGTGTAACCACGGCATTGTATGTGCCATTGTACTTTTCTATTTGCTCAAAAAACGCCGTAACTACATCATAAGCAGTCAGTTTTCCCAACTTAATTTTGTCGGCTAGTTCAGTAGCTGATAAAAATGTAATATTGCTTTGTTCCATTGATTGCATTGATATTAGAATGATTAGAATTGTTGAAAATGGAAATTTAATAATTATTCAAAACGAAGCGGCGGCTTAGAAGCACAACACTTTCGCCTTGTACCAACGATAAATAAATACCTCACTTGGAGCAGGTTGCCCAGACGGATGGTTGTGTCCCGGATCTTTGATGAAGAACGGTGCTCTATGGCAAAAATAATATCTTTTTTTGGATCACCCACGGTACCGAAATTACCGATTTCAGAAACCTTGACCGTTTTCATGATCTTGTTTGCCCGGTTGAGCATCAGCATTCAGAATTCTTCATATGGAAGTTCGCCCATCAGGGAATGGAAAATCGTATAGGCATCCTTGCTATATGAAATCGGTTGTTCTTACACGTTGCCATGATATTCTGAGCGATGTCAAGAGAGTTTTTCCGGGTAGTGCCGGAGCCGGTGAGAATACTTAACAATTATTGTAGTTCCTTAATGGGCTTTGTTTTGATTAGTTGGGTTTTATTGTTACTTTGAACGTAGAAAGTAACTCATGCTGTAATTCAAGGAGTTGTATTATTGAGGTACAATTGGGGTACAAAAAAAACGAAAAAGATCAATCAACTAATACTGTAAGTGAAGACTTCTTATCGATCATCTTCACGATCCCTTTGCCGGCATACTCTCAATGATTGCTTTTCGCACATCCAGGACAATACTTTCAACCTGTTGGTTATTTGCTAACATGATGAACTGGTGACAATCCTTTAAATGTGTCATTTGACTTTCAGAGATGTCAGTACTGTGTTTCAAAAAGGAAAGGAGTGAATCTGCCAGTATTACTCTGTCATGCCAATCACCTACCATCATTTCAGACCTGTTTAATCCATTGATCACCATTTCCAGGTGATCTGAAGGTTTGAAGGTAAAAATGAGGTTAAGCACAGTCGATAATTCCTTGATGTGTTGTCTGACCCTGTGCAGATTTTCATCCCCATCACCCTTTTCCAGCAACTCCATACTCATTGAAGTTTTTGACTGAATATACTTTTTGGTTTTCTTGTGCAGTGTCGCTGGAGTGATTCTGCTTACTTCCTTTTTTATTTTATTCTCAAGCCGCGAGAGTTTTAGTTCATCAAACTTCCTGATCACTTTGAGAAAATCAAAGGTGCTGTCCTTTTCTTGTTTCAACAGGGCATCTTTGAAAAGGGTCAGATCATAACTGGCGAATTCTGGTTTTGTCAGTAAAAGCAGGGTTACCTGAATCTCCCTGATCCTTCCGGAGGCCCGGTAGAGTTTTTTAAAGATTTTCTCGTACCCCGGGTCCTTGTGGAGTTTTGACCTTACAATCCGCAGCAGATCAACTATGGCTAAAATTTTCTTGACATCAAGCCTTGCACGGTGAATATCTTTTGATGCCCCGGTGATGCCAGCTTTATAAATGTTGACCATAAAGGAGACAGCTCTTTTACGATAGATACGAAAAAGAAATTCATCAATCTGGTATTTACTGTTATTCTTCATCAACCGGTATGCTGGATTGTTGATTCATCTGGCTGCCGGGGCTTTGCAGCTCATTTCTTACATTTTTCAGTGACTTATTCCATTTTTTATACAGCGTTATTCCTTCCGAAGCCAATCTCTCCATTCTTTGCCGGGAAACATGGATTGTGGTCATATCTTTGAGCATGATATTCCTGGTGTTCTTCCAGTTCCTCATCTCATCTATCAAACTCAGGTCCAGAAACTCCTG
>CAIYES010000139.1 GCA_903925275.1 uncultured Bacteroidales bacterium | reverse complement strand
GCGAACAATGGAATCATCAAGTACAACTAAATTATCAACGCCACGACGGATACTTCCATAGGTAATGTCATAAACATGTGCCGCCAGATCGTCACGCTGTGAATCCCGGGTAATGAATGTACGTAATTTAACGTCTTTTACAGCCACTTTTTCTGCCCTGGGTTTCAATTGAAAAATTGCATTCAACCTTTCCCTGTCAAGTGTATTTCCGGCATCTAATATCCGGTCAATCTTTATTTTATCGCAAAAATCCCCCATCTCCTCTATCAACCCATAATATGCATCGATGGCCGTGTTTGGAATATAGGAAAAGACCGTATTTTCAAGATTGTAATCAATGGCGCTAAGGATGGCTGGTGCAAGGCATTTTCCCAGTTTTTTACGTTCACGGTATATCTCCTTGTCGGTTCCACGGGAAAAATAGATGCGTTCGAACGAACATGATTTCTTTTCGAGTGGCTTGCTGAACTCTTTTTCAGTAACCTTGCCATCTTTTTTGATGATCAGGGCATGTCCTGGCTTCAACTCATAAACGGAATCGAATGACACATTCAGGGCAGTCTGGATCACAGGGCGTTCAGAGGTTACCACCACTATTTCCTCATCCTTATAATAATAGGCAGGGCGGATGCCCGAAGGGTCACGCATCACAAAGGCATCGCCATGACCGAACATCCCGGCGATCACATAGCCGCCGTCCCATGTTTTTGCTGCACCCCGGAGAATTTTCTGAACATTCAGATTTTTAGCGATCTGGAAAGTAATTTCCCGTTTCGGGTATCCTTGTTGTTTGAATTTCTGATAGAGTTCTTCATTTTCTTCATCCAGAAAATGACCCATCTTTTCAAGGATGGTGATGGTATCGCTTGTTTCAACCGGATATTGACCCAGATCGATCAGTTTCTCAAAGAGTTCATCAACATTGGTGAGGTTGAAATTTCCGGCAAGGACGAGGTTTTTGGTCATCCAGTTGTTTTCCCGCACAAAGGGATGAATGTTCAGGAGGTTATTTTTACCATAGGTGCCATAGCGAAGATGACCCAGGTACAATTCACCCAACATATCCATATGGTATTTCAGCCACTGGACATCGTTAAGCCTTTGTGGGCATCGCTCTTCAATATTTTTAATGGAATGGCTTACCTGGTTGAATATATCCTGGATGGGGGCGCTGGCATTCGATCGGATACGGTTTATAAATTTATTTCCAGGCTCCAGATCAAACTTAACATTGGCAATGCCGGCCCCGTCCTGTCCACGATTATGCTGCTTTTGCATAAGCAGGTGCAGCTTGTTCAGGCCATAAAATGCCGTTCCATATCTTGCCAGATAATATTCGAGTGGTTTAAGAAGACGAACCAATGCGATGCCGCACTCATGATGGATGGAATCGCTCATTGTGACATTTCAAATTGGAGTACAAAGGTACAAATTTATTTGCCATTGCAGTGTAATCCGATAAGGCGGGATGCCTGCACATTCCCGCAAGAACGGGCATCGTTCCAGTCTCGACAGGCTGCTTTCATATCCTTAAGAAAAAAGTAGGCGGTACCGCGACCAAGGTAAGCATCTCCATACGCCGGATCAATTTCCAGCGCCCGGTCGAAGTCAGAAATGGCTCCATAAAAGTCTTTTAAAGCGGATGCACGCAGTATGCCCCGGTTGTTGTATGCTTTGGCATAGCCCGGATAAAGTGAAACCGCTGTATCATAATAAGCAAGCGCTCCCCGGATGTCACCCTGCGTGTATTTAAGGTTTGCTGCGTTGAAAAAGGCAATGGCATCGCGTACATTTTGCTTTCCCGGCCCTGATGATTTCATCTGAAGTTTGAACATTGCTTCATGCTGCACATCGAGGGAGAAATAATCTGTTTGTTGGTAAAAACCCTTGATCCAATGCGAAAAGGATCTGCCGGTATTAACCATTTCACCCGATGGCTGTCGTGAAAGATCCACCGTTGGAATACGCGACCGGCAAGTATCAGATGTAAAAATGACAGCGTTACCATCAAGATAGATCAGACGCCAACCATTCATTTCCTTTAATTGAAGGGTCCATGGATAGTATTTCAGGTAATTGTAAATGATCACACGGGGTTTATACTTGTCAATCAGCGAAGGCAATCCGCCATTCCAGCTTTCGGTCACTTCCCTGTAAAGAGATTCCTGCATCACCTCAAGCCTGCCATCAATAAAAACCGGCTGAGGAAGCACCCAGGATAACCAACCGCCAAAACCGATGCTGTTCAGGATCGGGCCTTCCAGATGATTTTCCACCATAAATTTTCCCGCTTCAACAGGCTGGTGTGCCTGATTGATCCCCAAACCGGTTCTGTTGAATGAGTTGTTCGAAATATAGAAAGCATTGGTAAGAAGCCGTGGAATCAGTGTTATGGGAAGCAGTATCATCAAAACAAAGATGATGAAGCTGAACTCTTTCCGCCTGAAGGTGATTCGTTTGTTCATCTCACTTATCTCCCGGCTGACAATCGGGATCGCGACCAACACAAAAAGTGGGATGTTCCTTACAGAACCCACAGCCAGAAATGCAAAAAGCGTCAACAGGGTAATTTCATGTATTTTTCTGACGCGACAGGTATATGCAGTGAGAAGTATGGTCAAGCCCAGCAAGATCAGAAACAGATAATCACGAATCACAAAACCGGATTGGGAGAAAAAAGGCATAAACTCCTGAATATGCTGGTTGTAAACATTCTGAGGATCAAACCGGGTAAGCAATTCAAGCGGGAAAGCAAATCCATGGATGCCATAAGGATTGATGAAACAAATCAAAAATGAGATGATCAGCCAGATCAGCAATGATTTGTCGGGTTTTCTTTCATGGATCCAAATGCTGATAAAATAGACGGCTGTAATGATCAATCCAAGCACGAACAGCGCATGCATGTTGCACCAGAGCAACATGATAACCGGGATAAGATAGAGATAGTTTTTTCTGTGTTCAGCATATAAATCAAGGATAAGGAGCACGCCCGTAATGAACAGGAATGTAAACATCTCCGGTCTTGGGGATATGCGCGGATCGATGATTAAAAAACCGGCAAGCAGGGCGATACATGTGATTGAAGCCGAAATAAAAAATATTCTGTTGCGGATCAGCAGCAGCAGGGAAAGCAATAAACCAAGCAAACATATAAAGAGGCTGATCCCGGGATACCCGGCAACAGTGTAAACCATATACAGAATCACCTGGAACATCCAGTGCAGGTCAATATACGCGTGGTGGGAAACAGTGTAGGTGCTTTGGTCGGTAAAGGGAACATGATGATGGTTGGTGATCCATTGGCCGTATTTAAGATGAAAGCCAAGGTCAGGATCAGAGAGTTGCCTGAGTGAGAGGATGAAAATGAGCACCGACACCAGCACAAGCGGAATAATCCATTTACGAACACGCATTCAGGAGAAAAATTTGGTTGATAAAAGTAAACATAAATCCCTTGCCAGGCTGGTGAAACCACCTAATTTTGGAGATTGATCAATTTCGGCCGATGATATCTACAATTCAACCAGCAAATTTTCTTTCACAGGCAAACCATTGCCCCGTGATAGATGTACGCTCACAAGGTGAATTTGGTCAGGGTCATATTCCCGGTGCATTCAACATCCCCCTTTTTAATAATGCGGAACGTGCCATCGTGGGAACGCTTTTTGTAAAGGCAGGGCAGTCTGAAGCAATCTTGAAGGGGTTGGATATAGCTTTGCCTGAAGTTGAGTTCTATATAAAATCTTTAAAGGCAATTTGTTCGCCGGGATTGATATTATTACATTGTTGGCGGGGTGGGTTGCGCAGTGCCCTCATGGCCGAGGTTTTTAGCAGGGCAGGTTATGAAGTGGCTGTTTTAACAGGCGGTTATAAAGCATACCGGCAGTTTATACGCGAAGGTCTTGCCACATCTGCACGGGTTATCGTATTAGGGGGTAATACCGGTAGCGGAAAGACGGAAATCCTTCATAAGATTGCTTCAAAGGGAGAACAAGTGGTTGATCTGGAGCAGTTAGCCTGCCATAAAGGTTCTGTTTTTGGCGCATTGGGTCAGTTACCCCAACCTACGAATGAACAATTTGAAAATGATCTTTTTGTTCATTGGGGAAAGCTGGATATTTCACGTCCTGTCTGGCTTGAAGATGAAAGCAGAATGATCGGCCGGATTACGCTGCCTGACCCTTTGGTGGAGCACCTGAGCAAAGGTTTATTGATAAGGGCTAAATTGAATGCTTCGATCCGCATAAACAGGCTTGTAAAGGAATATGCAGGGTTTGACAAACTATTGCTGGGCGATGCCATAAAAAGAATAAGTGAAAGGCTTGGTGGCGGAAGAACTAAAGAGGCGCTGGCAGCGCTTGAAAATGACCAGTTTGACGTTGTTGCAGCCATTGTACTTGCCTATTATGATAAAGCATACCAGTTTTCATTGACCCGACGAAAAAATAAAAGTGTATTGAACATTCAAATTTCCGGCATTGATCCTGACGAGGATGCTGCACGGATCATAGAACTTACCAATAAATACCTGGAACATGGAACCGATTTACCTCGATTATAATGCCACCACGCCGATTGACCCAAGGGTGGTCGACGCAATTCACCCTTACCTTGAGCACTATTTCGGCAATCCATCGAGCGTGCATTCTTATGGAATTCAAGCTAAAAAGGCAGTGGAAAAGGCGAGAAAACAGGTTGCAACATTATTGAATGCACGCAGCGACGAAATCATATTTACCAGCGGAGGTAGCGAATCCAACAATTTTGCCATCAAAGGGGTTGCTTTTGCCAGGCGCGCAAAAGGAAACCATATCATAACGACCTGCATTGAACATCCTGCTGTAACAGAGGTTTGCCGTTATCTCGAAAGAGAGGGATTCAGCGTCACCTGGCTTGGGGTGGATGATTTTGGAATGGTTGATCCACGGGATGTTGAAAATGCCATTTTACCGCAGACCATTTTAATTTCGGTCATGCATGCCAACAATGAAACCGGGACAATCCAACCCATCGAAGAAATAGGCAGGATTGCCCGCGATAAGGGGATTCTTTTTCACACCGATGCAGCGCAGTCGGTAGGGAAAATTCCGGTCGATGTGACGAAGTTGAACGTTGATCTGCTCTCGGTTGCAGGACATAAACTGTATGCGCCAAAAGGAGTGGGGGCTCTTTATATCCGGAGGGGTGTTCAACTTGAAAAACTGATGCATGGTGCCGGACATGAGACAAACCAACGGGCCGGAACGGAAAATGTGATGGAAATTGCAGGACTGGGAAAAGCTGCTGAGATCGCACAGTCACGGATAGAGGAACCGGGATCAGAGATCCGGGTTTTACGCGACCTGCTGCACGAAGGAATCCGCAAGACCATCCCTGTTGTCAGGCTGAACGGTCATCCTGAATTGCGGTTGCCAAATACACTCAGCCTGGGGTTTCCGGGCATTGAAGCGCCTCTGCTGCTCGCAGAAATGACTGGTATCGCTGCATCTGCCGGAGCTGCCTGTCATGCCGATCAGGTTGATATTTCGGCTGTTCTTACGGCCATGCATGTTCCGTATGAATATGCCCTCGGCACCGTCCGTTTTTCTGTCGGGAGGATGACAACTCTTGAGGAGATTGAATTGGCTGTTCCCATCATTGTGGACGCCTATCGGAATTTAACAGGGAACCCCGTCCAGTCCGAACATCGGATACTGAACGCCGAACGCCGAACACCAAATACCGAATACCGAACGCTCATTGCTGAACCACGGACGCCGGAATCCGGAATCCGTCTCACTGAGTATACCCATGCACTGGGATGTGCCTGCAAGATCCGACCGCAATTGCTCGAAAGAATCCTGAAGGAACTGCCGCACAAGAATAATCCGGCCATCCTGGTGAGCCATGAAACATCGGATGATGCAGCCGTTTTCCAGATTGATGAAAATACAGCCATTGTGCAAACCGTAGATTTCATCCCGCCGGTGGTTGATGATCCCTACATGTATGGCGCCATTGCTGCTGCAAATGCATTAAGTGATATATATGCCATGGGAGCGAAGCCCCTTTTTGCACTCAGCATCGTGGGTTTTCCCGACAGGAAACTTCCCCTCAAGGTGTTACAGGAGATTCTCCGGGGAGCAAATGATAAAACCGCTGAGGCGGGAATCCAGATTATCGGGGGACACAGCATAGAAGACAGCGAGCCAAAATTCGGATTGGCCGTTACCGGTCTCATACATCCCGGCAAGACCCTCCGAAATTCAACGGCTAAATGCGGCGATGCCCTGATCCTGACCAAACCGCTTGGTACAGGGATCATCACAACAGCAATCAAGCGTGGGTTGGTGGATCTCCAGACCGTTGAACAGGTGATGAAACTGATGGCTGAACTGAACGACAAACCGGTTGACATCATGACCGGATTTCCGGTGAATGCCTGTACCGATGTTACCGGGTTTGGATTGCTCGGTCATCTGAAGGAGATGGTTGTTGGCGCCGGTATCCGTGCAGTCATCAACCCCGCCAATGTGCCGGTGTTGGAAGCAGCCTGGGAGTATGCTGCAGCTGGAGCTGTTCCGGGAGGAACTTTAAACAACCTGGAATTTGTAAAATCAATTGTAACCTGGAATACAGAAACGACGGAACTTATGAAATTAATTCTGGCTGATGCCCAAACATCAGGCGGACTGCTTATTTCTTTGCCTCAAACCCATGCAGGGGAGATGCTGTCGCGTCTTCATGCCGCAGGTGTGACTGAGGCTGCCATCATCGGTACCATGGAAAGCGGAGAAGCCGGAATCAGTGTTTAAGTGATTGATAAACCGTTTTGTCGTATATTTTTCCGACCGGGTAAACCCCTTTTCGTTCATCAAAATATGGGGACTTGCTGTAAAACCAGTTCAGGATAAGTTGCGGATTTTTGGCAAAGGTTGTATCAGCAGCTTTTTTTTGTTCAAATTCCCGTTTCAGTGCCTGGTCATTGGCAAGCATTTCAACAGCCATTTTTTCGATAACGTACGACTCTCCGTACTCTTTTTGTTCAAAGGAAGCGTCGAAAAAGCCCCAGTAAACATAGGAACCGTTCCCTTTGGGTTCAAGGATATGCGGTATGATGCGGCCTGCAGGCTGCATTATCTCCACTAACACCGATCCGGCAGGGAACAGGCGACTCTCTTCGGATTCTTCGTAATCAATGTTTGTCATGGGATGTCGTCCTTCATAAGGATTGGCTTGCCATTTCGGATTTTTAAACCGGCAGATCACTACTTTGATCGTTTCATCCTGCATGAGTTCTGTTAACCGGATCCCATGGATTTTCAACCGGTCGATCACCGTTTTCCACTCGGCAGGGACGATGTAGGCATAAGGCAGTTTTGTAGTAACTGTTGGATGTGTCGACGAAAAATAGGGTACCTGGTAGGTCGCCGGTTTCTTGCCGTAAATAAACCAATCACCCCCGCTGATTGCGC
Source organism: uncultured Bacteroidales bacterium (assembly GCA_903925275.1). Taxonomy (GTDB): domain Bacteria; phylum Bacteroidota; class Bacteroidia; order Bacteroidales; family FEN-979; genus CAIVAT01. The sequence continues at coordinate 26,563 of CAIYES010000139.1, read as the reverse complement.
TTTTCACAGTAGTATACTCCACTCCGAGAAAATCGACCATTGTACTGTCGTTCATCCCGGTCTCAAACTGAAGCGGAAATGGAGCCTTTACAAATGATTCACTGCTTACATATTCATCGGCCTTACGGATCAGCGTATTCAGGGTTTTCGACTCCTGATTCAGGATTTCAAGGGTCGTCAGCATACATTCATACGTGGCTTCAACACGCTGATTATATGGTTTCAGCATGTGAGTTTCTATCAGCAATCCGGGGCGGTTACGCAGGGCTGTATAACCTTGCGAAAGCATGGGAGGCGCTACTTCGGTAATCAGTCCGCTGCGGGGATCGTGCCAGTTCCGGAAATCGACATAGGGGAAAACGGGATATCCATTGGCATTCATGTGTTTTTGCATCTGTTCGGTGAAAATATTTCTTGACCATTTTGTCAGTCCATCATCCATGTCGCCGTATACTTCCATCAGGTAAGTAAGTACATACTGATAATCGGCACCATCGGTGGTGTGGGCATCGATAATGAAATCGGGCATCCACCTGTTAAACATGCGTAACCAGGCCTGCATTTCGGGAGCATCTGCTTTTAAAAAATCACGGTTGAGGTTGAGGTTGTTGGCAGTGGTGCGCCAGCCCATTTCCTTAGGTCCGTTCTGATTGATGCGGTTGAAGGGACCAAAGCGCTCATGGCCGTCAACGTTGAAGATTGGGATAAAGATAACAGAGACATTATCAAGTAATTTCAATGAAGGAAGTGATACGTGCGACACCTTGTTTTTTGTTCCCTGATTTGGGATTACCAGATCACGGAAGAGCATCAGCCCGGCGTCTTTGCCTTCGCATTCACCGGCATGTATGCATGCCTGGATGAGCAGGATCGTTCGCCCTGCCGCATGGATGGCTCCAGGGTCGCTGAGCCCATCCCTGTCAAGGACAAGCAATGGGAGATCCCGTCCCTGCGCGCTTTTACCGAAAGTTGTATAGGAAATCATCCTTGAACCACCGGCGAGTTTTTTACAATAATCAATGGTTTGCTGGTAACGGGGGGTCTCAAGTGTTCCCGATTTTTCATAAACCGATTGCCAATCAACTTGCTGTGACATAGCGACAATCATCAACATCTGGAAGGCGAAAAGCAGATAGAATCGTTTCATAATGAAATATTTCTGAACCATCAAACATACGTAAAAAAATGAAAGGTTCAGAAACTATTTACCCTTGTTTTGTTTCTAATTGGTGAAATATTTTTATCTTTGTCCTGTTTCACAAGACAAATGATTCAGATTGTGTTTCTCAATTTTTAAGCATGGACAAAGCATTGGTTGATATTCTGGAGAGGGTCAGAGAACTTTTTTATAAATATGGCGTACGGAGTGTCTCGGTTGATGATATCTGCCGCGATCTGGGGATGTCGAAAAAAAAACTCTATAATTTTGTTTCCAGTAAAACCGAATTGGTTAGCAAACTTCTGGAACTTGAACGCCATAATTTTGAGATCATTTTTGATCAAAATAATTTTGAGGGTGTGAATGCCATCGATATCCTGCTCATTGTGAGTCGTGAACTTGGTGAACGATTTCGCGATATTAGTCCGTCGATGACGTTTGATCTGAAGAAATATTATCCTGAAATTTACCATTATCATGTGGATGAGCGCATTGGGTTTATCAATCAGAAAATTCAGGTAAATCTCCAGAAGGGGATCAGCCAGGGAGTTTACCGGGATGATCTCAGCATTGAGCTGGTTGCGAGGCTCTACATGCGCCGGTTAATCGATCTGCACAATCCTGAGTTTTTCCCAGCCGACAAATTCTCGTTTCAGACACTGTTCGATGTGATGTTCGATAATTTTATCCGGGGCATCGCCAACCCTCAGGGTATCGAATATTATGAAAAACAAAAACGCAAGGTTAACTTTAAAAAATTCAATCAATCACAATGAACTACAAGCTTTTCTCTACACTTTTTATTACCTGCCTTTTTTTCTGGCAACTTGCTCCTGCGCAAAATCCTTCATCTGTCAAAGCTAAGGAGGTCATGACCTTTTCACTTGAACAGGCACAAGCGTATGCATACGAAAACAACTATGACCTGAAAAATTCAACCACCGATGTTGAAATTGCCCGCAAAATGGTCAAGCAAAACACCGCCATTGGTCTGCCTCAGATCAATGCAGGGGTCGATTATATGGATAATGTGATAATACCAACGATGTTGATGCCAGGAGTAATAATTGGGAAACCCGGCACCATGATCCCGGTACAGTTTGGAACAACATACAACTCAACAATTAAAGGAACCCTTACGCAACTTATTTACAGCGGCCAGTACCTGGTTGGCTTGCAAACCGCGAGGGCATTTCTTGAAACATCCAAGCAAAAAAATGTTCGTGATAAAGTTGATGTTCGCGATCAGGTGGCCGATATTTATATCCGCCTTCTTGTGGTTGACGAAGGAATTAAAATTCTTGATTCTACTTATGTGGTCGTCAGCAGGTTGGTTGAAGAAGCCAGGAAAAGTTATCAGGTCGGATTAATTGAAGATATTGATGTGGATCAGGCCGATTTGAACAAGTCAAACCTGGAAGCGACGATTACATATACCAAAAATCTGCGGAACCTGGGCTATGCAAGTTTGAAATTTGTCTTGGGGTTAAATGATAACCAGGAGTTGGTACAAAGCGACAACCTTGACTTTTTCATCTCGCAGGTTAACCGCGATGCGTTGATCAATCAACAATTTGATTACAATTCAAACCTTGATTATGTTTTGTTGAAAAAGTCAGATTACCTTACCCTGATGCAATACAAACTTGCAAAAACAGCATATCAGCCAACGCTGAGTGGGTTCTTAAGTGGCTCAACCAGTGCGAATCGAAATAGCTGGAACTTTTTTAATACCAGTCAGGTATGGTTTCCCTCAGTAAGTTTTGGCTTCTCTTTACAAATACCTATATGGAGCAGCGGCAGCCGTAAATATTCTGTCGACCAGGCCAGGCTCAATGTTGAAAAGACCAAAGTTACCGACGAGAAACTGCGTGTGGGATTGGAATTGCAGGTAGCAACGGCAAAGACCGATTTCAGCAATGCGTATGAAATTTACCTGAACAAGGTAAAAGGATTTCAAACGTCGCTGAAGATTTATAAAAAAACCATGGAAAAATACAATCAGGGCATGGCTGGAAGTACTGATCTGAACCAGCGCTATAATCAATTTCTTGCTTCAAACAGTGACTATATGCAATCAATATACACATTGCTTAGTCAGAAAATCAAACTGAATAAACTGATGGAGAAGTACTGATAATCTTATAGTTAACCTTTTCTGAGTTTCCGGGCAATGCGGTTGGATCTTCTCCTCTTTATCCCCGCAATCATCTGTGCATCGATCAGCAACATGGCTGGCACGAACACAAGCGTAAGAAAGGTTGCAAAGCTCAATCCAAAGATGATAGTCCATGAAAGCGGCCCCCAGAAGGCCACATTGTCGCCGCCAAAATAAAGATGGGGATTTAGTTCCGTAAACAGGGTGGTGAAGTTGATGTTCATCCCGACAGCAAGCGGAACGAGTCCGAGTATGGTTGCAGTAGCAGTGAGCACAACCGGGGTGATCCTCGTTTTGCCTGCGTTGATGATGGCATCTCTGGTCTTCATGCCCCGCGACTTAAGTTCATCACCGAATTCAACAATCAGAATTCCGTTCCTGACTACGATCCCGCCAAGAGCGACAATACCCAATCCGGTCATAATCACGCTGATGGTCATGTGGAAGGCTGCGATGCCCAGCAACACGCCGATCACACTGAAAATTACTTCGCTGAGGATTATGAATGATTTACTCAATGAGCCAAACTGGGTTATGAGAATGAAAAAGATCAATCCTATGGCGATCATCATTGCTTTGACCAGGAACACCATGGTTTCAGCCTGGTCTTCCCGTTCGCCCGTGAGACTGATTTCGACGCCTTTTGGCATTTTATAGCCAGGCAGTGCCTGGCTGATGGTGGACACAACTTCGTTGGCTGTATATCCTGATAACACCTCCGAAGATAAAGTGATCATCCGCTTGAGGTTTTTGCGTTTGATTCCGCCATAGGTATCCTTGTAATTGATAGAAGCCACCGACGAAATGGGAATCTGCCTTAACTGGCCGGAATTCATATCGCGATAGGTAATCTTGGCATTGATGACCTGGTTGATATTGGTACGCTCTTTTTCAGAGTACCTTAATTGGATCGGAAATTCATCTTCGCCCTCCTTGTATTTGGATATCTCCTTGCCGAAAATGGCTGTACGCATTTCCAATCCGATCTGTCCGAGCGACAACCCTTCACGGTTTGCCCGCACCCGGTCGATATTGATGATGATTTCGGGTTTGTTATTATCAAAATCCGATTTCAACTTTTCGATGCCAGGAATACGGATGGAGTCAAGATAAGCTTTAAAACTGCCCGAAGTGGTTATCAATTCATCGAGATTTTCACCCGTAATTTCAATGTTGATGGGCTTCCCGGTCGGAGGTCCGGCAGAGTTTTTTGTTACACTTATCGTCACTCCCGGGATATTTTTCAGATTTGCACGTATTTTATCCATGTAATCCTGTGTGGAAACCCCACGACGGAATTTACTCTCTATAAAATTAACGGTGACCTTCCCCTTGTTTGAGGACACCGAGCGGTCAAACATACCTTCTCCTGCATTGAATCCCACATTGGTAATGATGGATTCAACAATGGGATTTTTTTCTCCCAGCACTGAGTTTACTTTTCGTTCAACAAGGGTGGTTACAGAATCGGTTACATGCTGGTCGGTTCCTTCGGGTAGTTTGATGAAAACATTGACATACGTTGGAATGTTGTTGGGAAAGAAAAGTACTTTTGGTTTGGTGATTCCGGTAACAACGATGGATAAGAAGAACATTGCGATCACCGTGACCAGAATGTACCATGGATTGCGGCCTCTCAATGTAAAAATCAAGGTTTTCTCATACATACGCATGGCTGCAGGCCATGCAACGGTTTGAAAGCTTGTGATGGCACTTTTAAGTACTAAGCGATATAAGCCGTTGAGGATGAGCGCAAAGATAAAAATATTCCCCATCGCGAAACCCCCTGAAATATAGGAAATCAGCCCAAGAACCAGCAGAATAGTGCTGCTGATCAACAACCTTTTTTTATCGGTTTTGTGTTCAACTTCGTCATATTCGTGTTTCATAAAGGTCACGGCAAAGACTGGGTTGATGATGTAGGCAACAAAAAGTGACGCAAAAAGTGTCAAGATCAGGGTTACTGGCAGATAATGCATGAATTTTCCGACGATCCCCGGCCAGAAAGCCAGCGGAAAGAAGGGCGCAAGGGTAGTGAGTGTGCCGGATAATATGGGAAGAAAGACCTCTCCGGCGGCATTTTTTGCCGCCTTCACAATATCGGGTTCTCCCCGGTGCAGCCGGTGCGTGTTTTCAATTACCACGATTGCATCATCGACGATGATTCCGAGCGCAAAGATAAATCCGAACATGACGATCATGTTCATGGTAAACCCTAAGCTTGGCATGATGAGATAGGCCACAAACATGGAAAGTGGTACCGACAAAGCCACGAAAAAGGCATTGTTGAATCCCATGAAGAACATCAGAACAATAATCACCATGATGAAACCGATGATGATGGTGTTGTTGAGCTCTTCAAGGGTACTCTTGGTAAACCGCGACTGGTCGCCGGTGATCTTCACCATCAGATCGGGAGGTAATGAACTTTTCTGCATGTTGGCCATGATCGCCATGATTTTGTCTGATGCGTCGATCAGGTTCTCTCCGCTTTTTTTGATCACATTGAGGGTGATCACATTCTTGCCGTCGAGACGGGCAAAACTTTCCTGATCCTTAAAGGAATCCCTTACGTCGGCTATATCCTGGATGTAGATTGTTGCTCCGCTGGCCGATTTAAGCATGATATTTTTAATCTGTTCGGGCGACTTGAACTGACCTGCCAGCCTGATGGTGTATTTATTTCCGAAAGAGCTAATGGTTCCGGCAGATACAGTTACGTTTTCAGCAGACACAGCCGATTCAATGTCGCGAAATGAAACGCTTGCAGCCTGCATTTTATACATGTCCACATCAATCTGGATTTCACGTTCCAGGGCTCCAACAATGTCAACCCGGGTGATCTCCTTCAACGTTTCGATCTTGTCCTGGGCATCTTCGGCATATTTTTTCAGTCTGGGAAGGTCATAATCGCCGGCAAGGTTGATGTTCATGATGGGGATCTCGGAGATGTCGACTTCTTTGATATCCGGGTCTTTCGGCAGGTTGGTCGGCAGGTTCGTTTTTGCTTTGTCAACAGCATCGCGTACCCGTTGTTTGGCCTCTGAAACTTCGATGCCCGGGTTGAATTCAACTACGATGGTTGATAAATCCTGGATGGAGTTGCTGGTAATCTTTTTAACGTTCGCAAGCGATTTGCATTGCTTCTCCACTGGCCGGGTTACAAGGTTTTCCATATCCTCCGGAGAAGTTCCGGGATAAACTGTGTTTACCAGAATAGTCGGGATTACAATTTCAGGAAACTGTTCTTTTGGTATGTTGACATAGGACAATAACCCAAGCGTGGTGATGATGATGGTGAGCACATAGATGCTGGTTTTATTGTCGATAGACCAGCTTGTGGCAAAAAATTCCTTGAGCTTATGTTGTTTTTGTTTCATGTGAAAGTAATTACTGTTTCATTGGTAACATGGATTATCCATGATGCTGATTCATTTACGGGTAGTGTTTGGGGGATCATGGATATTGCAAGGCAGTTTCGATTAGTAGTCGATGATCTGGCCATTGTAAAGGTCTTTATACCCGGCAGTGATGATTTTGTCACCTTCAGTAAGCCCATTAACGACTTCGGTGAGCCCATTGAAAGTCACATTAGGCGTGATGATCCGTTTGCGGGCAATTTTTTTCCCGTTTTCTTCAACGGCGATATAAACATACTGACCCTCATCGCGGGAGTTTTGTATATAATTCTGAGGTATGGAGATGGCAGCAGGATTTGAATAGTCCTTGATGCGCAGCACAGCGATCATGTTGGCACGAAATACCAACGTGGTAACGGGTAGCGCAACCTCCACGAGAAAGGTACGGTTTGTCGGATTAATGTATTTACTGGCAAATGTGATCCTTTCATCGAGTTCCTTGTTGAGGTCAGGCATGAAAACTTTCACCTGGTCCCCGGTTTTAATTTTGGAAGAATATGCTTCTCCGACATCAGCCAGTGCTTTGGCTTTTGAAAAGTTTACAATGCGAAAAGCCGGGATGGGAGAGGCCGATGAAGCCATCTGTCCGACTTTGATAGGAATATCTTCCACTGTGCCATCGATGGGGGAAGTAATGACCGACATCTTGATTTGGTCTTCCAGGGTGGCAATTCCGTTTTGGGCTGACTCCATATCGTTTTTTGCCTTCAGGTACTGAACTTCAGACCCGATTTTCTGATCCCAAAGTGTTTTCTGGCGGGAATAAATATCGGTTGCAAAGGAGAGTTTGTTCTTCAGATCCTTCAACTGCTGTTTAAGAACTTCTGCATCGAGTTCAGCAAGTACTTGACCTGCAGTTACATTATCCCCTTCATGAACCAAAATCCTGGTAACAACGCCTCCCTGGTTGCGCGGACTCACTCCGATGTTCTCATTGCCGTCAATACGCCCCTGAACTTCAATATAGTGGTCAAAAGGTTTTTTCGTAAGGATTTCAAAATTGACCTTGGTCGCTGAAACTATACCGGCAGGATTGACCTCCTTTTCTAATTTCAGGATCTCCAAGGTAAGTTTATCATGTTCTTTCCTGAGTTGTTCCAGCCGGACTTTTTTATCACCCTCTTTGCTGCCGCAAGCCGCTAAAAATAAGATAATACCGGTTAAAAGAAAAATTTTTTTCATATCAAAAATCGGATTGTTAAAATTGGATCGGTTGACAAGAATTCCGAGACGCAAATATAGGTATTTTCAGGATGAAAAAAACTTTTCAGGGGAAAATCGTTTCCATGGGGGCTTTTATGTATCTTTGCTCAATGAATCCGAAAGCATTAGTCATTCTTGGAAAAGTACGGCGTCTCTATCAGCGTTACGGGATCAAGAGTGTGACAATGGACGATGTGGCAACTCATCTGAATATTTCCAAAAAGACTATCTACGAGCATTTCACAGACAAAGAAGACCTGGTTAGGCAAGTGCTGATGTTTGATCATGAAAACGCCTGTAAAAGACTAGCTGTCATTGATGAGCATAAATTTAATGCCATCGAGGAACTGTTTGAAGTGTATAAGATGATCAATGCCATGTTCAAAGAGTATAACACTTCAATGCAATATGATGTCCGTAAGTACTACCCCGATCTTTTCATGAAGATTAAGGAAATTCGGCGAAAACAGATGTATGAATCATCCTACAATAACATGAACAAAGGAAAGGGGGAAGGGCTGTACCGCAAGGAACTTAATTCTAAAATTATCGCAAAACTTCAGGTCTTCAGTACCGAAAACCTTATTGATAACGACATGTTCACAATTGAAGAGATTACCTCCTTTAAAATGTTCCACGAAATTTTTATTTATCACCTTCAAGGAATACTCAGCCACGAAGGACGTACTTTTTTTGAAAATAACTTTGATAAGTTTAAGGCCAGCCTGTCTTAAACAACAAGATAGCGAAAAATAGTCCGCTTGTTCACTTGTCCACATTTTTCGTATTTTTACACCCTTCAGGCAACTTAATTTCCTCATTTACGTCTGTATAAGAGTTAACGTTGGATGCTCATTGACGATTCCATAATCGAGGGTTGCGTGGCTGGAAAACGCAGTGCCCAGAGCGCCCTTTACCGTAAATTTTCAGCGGTAATGCTGGCGGTTTGTCTGCGCTATGCTCAAAATCGCGATGAAGCGGAAGACATACTTCAGGAGGCGTTTTTGAAAATATTTCAAAACATCAGCTCATACCGGAAAGAAGGTTCATTTGAAGGATGGATGAAGCGGGTTATGATTAACCACGCTTTGAATTATTATCGTAAGAACCGGAAAATCCCGTTTCATGAGGATATCAGCAGTATTAACGAAACGGAGATCATGGATAACGAGGAACAATCGGTAACCCATGCTCCTGTTTCGGCCGAAAAACTGATCGCACTCATTCAATTATTGCCTCCTGGCTACAGGATGGTTTTTAATATGTATGTGTTTGAAGAATACAGCCATAAAGAAATTGCCGAGGCGCTGAACATCTCTGAAAACACTTCGAAAACCCAGCTTTTAAAGGCCAGGAGAATGCTCCGTAAGAAATTATTTGATTTAAATCTGATGAAAAATATTGCGACTGTAAATGAATGAAAAAATAAATTTTAAGGCTGTTAATGAAGACGGAATGGATGAGTTCCTGCGTAATACCCTTGAGGGTCATCGCGTAGAACCCAAACCATCTCTTTGGAAAAGTATCAGCCGAAAGTTGTTGTGGCGTGAAATCTCACACTTCAACTTTACCAACATTCCTACAAAAGTATGGGTAACGGGCGCCTTGGGGTTAATAATCCTTTCAGGTGCTATTTATAATATCGTTCCCTCCAGACCACCGTCTGATGTCCAAATGGCAATTCCAACCTCAGCTGCAATTCGTAATGCAAATTCACCTGTCCGGGAAGTTGCCTCTACGTCTTCCACACCGCATGTCAAGGATAACCATCCTGCCACCGTCGGAGTAAAATTGCCCAACACCGCAAAACAGGAATCCTCATTCGAAAAGCCAACTGAAACAACATCGCCAAAGGCGTATAAATCCCTGGCGTATGCAAACGCGTTACCCAGCACCGCTGTAAGTCATCAAACCCCCGATAACGCTGTTTTTCCGGAGCTTTCTCAAGCAATGCCGACAGAAAATTCCGACATTGAAACCTCTCTTGTTCAAACAGATATTTCACTGATAGTTCCTTTCGAAACAGCTCTCCTTGTAATCAACCCGCATGTCGATACTATCCTGACAATCAATACAGCGAATGGCATTTCAAGGTTTTTAATAACCAAGCCATCTGCAACACAATTTTTATCCGTAAACCTTGGGGTTGTTCCCGAAATGTCCTTTTACTCTGAGCCGGAAGACTATTCAAAAGTAAATGTCTGGATCAATGGCGGACTTTCATGGCATTTTTCCCGCTTTTCTCTATCAACCGGGATAGGTCTTGGCTATGTTTATGACAAAAGCAAATACGGAGTCGAATATAAAAGTAACGACAGTGTTGGATACTTCACCAATGTTTTATCATATACGACAGGTGTCAATAACGAAATCATTTACAATACTATAAATAAAATCATTTATGACAGTTTGATCCATAAAAACGATTACCGCACAATGAACCGCTATGCCTACTTGCAGGTACCGCTTTTGCTTGGGTATCGTCTTTATGAATCCGGCAGGATGAGCCTGACTTTTCAAACCGGACCGGCCATATCATTTCTGCTCGGCACCCGCAAATCAGCACCGGTTATCGAATATGAAAACGCCAGGATTATCCGGATTGATGATAACACGCCATCACGGGTTTCCACCAACTGGCAGTTATGGGGTGATCTCTTACTTGAAATCAGGATGAACAGGAAAATAAGCATTTATGTTGAGCCATCCTGCAAATATTTTCTGAATCCCATGGTTGAACAGGAAAATGTCAGGGTCAATGCACCCTGGTCGGTGGGTCTGGGCGTGGGCATACAATTCAACTTCGCGCCAAAAAAGAAAAATCCATGAGAAGCGCCCTACTTTGTCTATTGCTTATAGCGTTTATCCAAACTGCCGGTGCCCAAACACCTGGGGATCAGGATTACCCGACAGATTGTCATGCTGCCTTTGCCGCAAATCCCGAAATTGAAAATCCAATGATTATTCATTTTCTTGATCAGTCGACAGGTCAGATTAACCATTGGCAGTGGAGTTTTGGCGATGGCGTTACATCTACGCTTCAAAATCCCGTGCATACCTATGCAGCTGGAGGCACCTATTTTGTTTGCCTTACCGTTTCTGATTCAGATTCAGGATTTCTTTGCCATGATGTCCGTTGTATCCCGGTTACCGTTCATGAGCCCGGCGCCTGTATCGCCGACTTTATTTATGCCATTGACAGTTTGAACCCTCTGACAACCAGATTTACCGACAAATCCAGCGGGAACATCAACAGTTGGCATTGGGATTTTGGCGATGGCACTGTTTCGGCCGACCGCAATCCCTATCATACATTTCCTGACTTTGGAAAATACAGGGTTTGTCTCAGTGCCTATAATGCCGATTCAATCTCGGTGTGCAATGATGTCAAATGCGATTCATTGCAATTGTTACAACCTGAACAGTGCCATGCATCGTTTACAAGTGAACTTGACTCGTTAAACCATGAGCCAAACACCTTTAAGTTCAGAGATACCTCATCCGGGAATCCAAACCATTTTCTTTGGACTTTCGACGACGGAGGATCCTATTCGACACGTACTGTAACCCACCAGTTTCATGTCGAAGGCGACCACCGGGTTTGCCTGAGGATCAGCAAGGAGATACAGGGGGGAACGGTGTGTTCGGATTCTTCATGCACCACAGTAAAAACGGCCAAATATTATAACCTCGGCGGTCATTTATTTGCAGGTGAATATCCCATCAACAATCCTGTTTCAACGGGCGATACCGGGGTAGCTTATCTCTACAGGAAAAATGGCAACCGGCTGATCCCTTACGACACAACCAGCTTCACGCATCTTGGTTATTATGCTTTCCCGAAAACGCTGAATGGTTCTTACATTTTACGGGCATCCCTCACACCGGGGTCTGCTCATTATTCCAATTTTTTCCCGGTTTATTTCCCTCAGGCGATGAAGTGGCCGGAGGCTTCATTGCTGAATTTGATTGACAGTAGTTCTTTTGCCGCCCATTTTTACCTGATGCCAATAACTGAACCGCTGTCGGGCTCGGGTAGCATCAAAGGCAAGGTAATGAATGCAGGTTCCTCTGGAAACTTCCCCGGAATTTCATTGGCCGAAGTTATTCTATACAATGCCCAGCTAAGCCCGGTGCAATTTACCTTTTCTGCAAAATCAGGACAATTTGAACTGAATAACCTGCCATTTGGAGCCTATTACCTGTATGTGGAATCTCCCGGAAAATATTCAAGGCTAACCTCGATCTGGCTTGATTTATCTACTCCGGTAGCCGACAGTGTGCAACTTGAGGTTTTTGATTATGATGTAACCGGTATTCCTTATAATGTAAGTTCTTCAATTGTTGCTGGAGAATTATTCCCGAATCCGGCAACTACTGACATTACCCTTATCCTCCATGCTCCGGGTAATGCAAACCTGAACTTTGAGATCCGGTCGTTAACCGGACAAATTACAGGATCGGGGCAGGTGGTTTGTCACGCAGGTTTAAATTCGCAAACCGTTCCAATAACTTCAATCCCCCGGGGAATGTATTTGTTCATCATTCATTCCACTGATGGTTCAAGGGTTTTAACAAAGAAATTGATAAAATATTAACATCACAGACAACGGGACAGGAATATCAGCGTCTTCTTGTTAACCCGATTTCCCAAAGATTATATGAACTTTAAACCCATACCCCATGAAAAAATTTATCTTACTCTTTGCGATGATTGTTGGTTTTTCATCGTTTATGATTGCCCAGGTCACCGTTCATGTTAGCGGGACCGTTACCAGGGACTCAACAAATCTGCCGGTGGTCGGTCATGAAGTTATCATTACAGCCGACAGTAATCCTTCAGGCTTCACATTCTGGGCACAGCGCTTTACCAATGCCACCGGATTTTACGATTGTACAATCCATGATGTTCCCGGGGGCGTGGAGACCACCTTTATTGTAAAAACAAAAAATTGTGACAGTACCTATATTGTCAAGGATTTTCAAACATCCAACTCGCCGGCCACAGAGAATTTCGTACTATGTAATACACCTGCAAACTGTGAAGCGGGGTTCACTTACCATGCCGACAGTACCAATCCACACATGCTTCATTTTGATGAAAACAGCTATCCGGCCGGCCAGATTCATTCATGGGTCTGGGATTTTGGCGATGGCACTCCCACGGTTGTCATAATCTTTCCCGCCAACCCAAATGTCACACATACCTATGCAGGAACAGCCCTTTCCCATACCGTATGCCTTACGATTACCACCTTCGGAGGGTGTACCAGTACAAAATGTTCAGAAGTCCATATTATTCCACCTGCCGGTTGTGAAGCCGGATTCTCTGCCTATGCCGATAGCGCAAATCTGTTAAACATTCATTTCCAGGATAACAGCGCTCCGGCAGGACAAATAATCGCCTGGTCCTGGAATTTCGGCGACGGAGGAACTTCCAGTACACCCGACCCGTGGCATATTTATGCAACTGCAGGGACATACAATGTGTGCCTTACCATTGCTGCCTCAACGGGATGTACCAGCGTAAAATGCGTGGAAATCCATGCCGGTCAGCCTGTTGGCTGCGAAGCTAGGTTTGAATTTACTGTGGATAGTGTGAACGGAGCTCCGTATACGTATCATTTTTTTGACACCTCCACCGGGAATCCGACTACCAGGGAATGGCATTTTGGCGATCCAAACTCAGGAACCAGCAATCTTTCGCATGAGAAAAATCCCACTCATGTATATGCCAGTGCAGGTTTTTATAATGTATGCCTTTCCATAATTGGCGTTAACTGCCAGAGTTATACATGTGATTCGATTCATGTAGGCTCAATACCGGGTAATTGTGAAAGCAGCTTTACCTATGGCAGGAATTTCCTGACGGTCAACTTTGAAGGCCATACAAACAGTCAACATGCAACGACCTGGACCTGGAATTTCGGTGATCCGGCATCGGGGAACAGCAATTTCTCCCACGAAAAGAATTCGCACCACACCTATTCTGCCCCCGGATCTTATACAGTTACTCTCCAGACTGTTGACGCAAACAACTGTACATGGTCATCCACTCAGACAATTTATGTCAGTACTACCTGTGATGTGTTTGGGCATGTGTTGATGGGCAACAACTACGTTGACCACGGCCTCATTGACCTGATTCGCATTGATTCTGGTAATGTTATGACCATAGTTCAGTCGCATGAATTCGGTGATTCTCTCGGAATGTACTCGTTCGGGGGTGTTCTTCCTGGGCATTACTATTTGCGTGCCCAGCTTCTTCCAAATTCGACACGTTACGGCGATTTCATGCCCACCTATTTTGAAGAAGCGATAAACTGGACCAATGCACATATTATTGAACTTGGTCCTCCAAACAATCCATATAATTTCCATCTGGTTGAAGCCGAAGACCTTCCTCCGGGAAATGGATCCATTGTCGGAACAATTACGCAGGGAACCAAAGTTAGCTCGGGAGGAACTCCTGCCCAGAATGTGGAGGTGCTGTTGCTCAATTCCACCTCATTGCCATTGGCGGTCGCTGTGACTGATGTTAACGGGCATTTCGAATTCAGCAGTATCGGCATGGGAACCTATATTGTATACCCTGAAGTTGCCGGGCTGGCCACAACACCCGCTCTCGTAATCCTCGACAATGCAAACCCTGCTGCAACTACACCGTTCAGCATGAACAGCAGCCAGGTGATTTACGGAATCAATGATCAGCTTCCGCTATATATCAGCAGGGTCAGCAATCTCTGGCCGAATCCGCCATCCAATGGCCTTGTCAGTATCAGTGTATCTGTTGCCCGTGAACTTGAAATGAACTTTACGCTGATCGATCAAACCGGTCAGATTGTTCGCGAATTACAACAGAATCTGCATAAGGGTGACAACATCCTCAACTTCAATGTGGCTGATCTTGCCATAGGTCCATATTACCTGAAGATGCGTACGGAGGATGGTGGTAACATATTCCGTAAGCTCTTTATCGTCAAATAATCAACCGTATCAGTCTATCACAAAAAGAGGATGTCTTAAAGAAAAATCAGAAGACGTCCTCTTTTTTTTGAGTATTTGTCTGGAATTTTGATTAGTTGTCAATGGCGAACCATTCCGCGTATGAATTTGAGGTTTCGCGAAGACGCAGGCTGTAAAGCAGAACTCCCGTCGGTAAAAATTCACGGATACGTTTTGCAAAATCGAGCAGGAAATTTTCGCTTGTTGGCTGATACGGAAGGAGGACAACATTTGTAAAGGGTTCCCCGGATTTTTGTAATTCCGACAGGGGAAGTTCTGTGTTAAGCAGCAGTGCGTGATCGAAGGGATCGACAATTTGCTTTTTTATGATTTTTTTCAGATCACCAAAATCCATGACCATACCAAGTTTTGTCGATTGACGATCAGTGATGGGTGTTCCGATCACGGTAACCGAAAGTTCATATGAATGACCATGAACGTTTTTGCAGGGACCATCATAGCCTTTAAGTGCGTGAGCCGCTTCAAACCTGAATTCCTTTGTTACCCGGATATGATTCATGGATGTCGATTGAACAGCAAAGATACAAAAATCAGCAGTTCACGAAAAAATGCATCAGATGATCGCAAGATGTTCCACTACAACCTTAACTCCGATGGCAATTAAAACAGCACCGCCAAAGAATTCGGCCCATCTTGCAGGAAGGAAGGTGGTTTTTTCACCCAATTTGGCCCCGATGACAGACACAATAAAAGTGATTATTGAAATGATAAAGACGGCAGCCAGAATATTCACCCTGATGAACCCAAAGCCAACGCCTGTAATCAACGCATCAATGCTTGTGGCAATTGAAAGGGTCAGTAAAACCGTGATTTTTCGAATGTCGATCGACCGTTTCTCATCATCGGTGTTAAAGGATTGCCAAATCATTTTTAGGCCGATAGACGCAAGAATTGCAAAAGCGATCCAGTGATCAACCGGTGCAATGAGTGATTGAATGCTGTTGCCAACCAGCCATCCGATCAATGGCATGATACCCTGGAAAAGACCGAAGAGAAATGCCATCAACAGAATGTCCTTCCAGAGGAGTTTGTGTGCGGTACCAAAGCTGAGCGATACTGCAAAACAATCCATCGAAAGGCCTAATGAAATAAGGATAAGTGAAGGAAGGTTCAAAGGTAGATGAGATTAACGATTTTTTCCAGCCATTCCGCATCGGTCGAATCAAAGGAATTCAGTGCTGCACTATCCACATCGAACACTCCGGCAATTTCACCCTCCGGGTTTCTAACCGGAACAACAATTTCCGAACGGGAACGTGAATCACAGGCAATATGACCAGGAAATTTGTGTACATCAGGTACAACCAATGTTCTCTTCTGGTCAATTCCTGCCCAGCAAACTCCGGTATGCTCCTGAAGTACCTGGCAGGCCAGTGGGCCCTGGTAAGTTTTTACTGTCAGGGCTTCCGATCGCAGAAAATAAAAACCTGTCCAGGAAAAATATTCCATTTTATGATGAAGAACAGCAACAATCGTGGCCATGCGGGCATCCGGATCGGTCGATTTAACCATCAGTGCTTCCAGTTGTTTATACAGACGCTTGTACCGTGCTTGCTTTTTTAAAGTTTCCATGGTTTTTTCAGACTTTAGCGATGGAAACCGTGAAATGTTCTACGTTCTTCACGGCTGCTTTTGCGGATCGGTTCCACCATCTTGATTTTAAAGGTCTCAGCAAAGGGTAAATCCATGGTGCAAAGGATAAATGGCTGCAGCAAAGGTAGGATTTTTATTAAAACAATTTTTTCGTAACTGCTTGTCTGTTTGCCAAAAATCACGTAGGTTTGTTCCCATAGAAACGCTTGTGAACAAATAGACAAGTGGACAAGTGGACAAGTGTTCGGTAGACAACCGGATAGATAATTTTTAATTTTTAATTTACACTTTATGACTACAACAACTAAAACAACTGGAAGTAATTGCCTTACAAAGCTTTCCGACCTAAACGAACTGGCAGGGAAATCAAAGAAAAAGAAACTTGCTGTGGCCGTGGCACACGATGAACATTGCCTCGAAGCAATTTGTGCCGTTGATAAAATGGGACTGGTTGAGGCCATTCTGGTCGGCAATGAGAAGAAGATCCATGAAATTGCCGGCAAATTAAATCTCGATGTAAGTGCAATGAAGATCATCAACGAAGAGGTTGATGCCAAATCTGTCGCGATTGCCGTTAAAATGGTTCGCAATAAGGAGGCAGACATACTGATGAAAGGCAATGTTCCTACCGCTGTTTTCCTCCGTGGTGTTCTTGATAAGGAAAACGGACTGCGTAAAGGCGAAGTTTTGTCTCATTTTGCCCTTTTTGAAATACCAACCTATCATAAACTGCTTGGACTTACTGATGCGGCCATGATTCCCGCCCCCGATTTTAAAACCAAAGTAGCCCTGACAACCAATGCTGTTGAGTTCATGAACAAGCTGGGTTATGCTAAACCTAAGGTTGCCGTTCTTGCTGCCGTAGAAATGGTCAATGAAGCCATGCCTGCTACGCTTGATGGCGCACTGCTTTCGAAGATGAGTCAGCGCGGCCAGATCAGGAATTGCATCATCGATGGGCCATTGGCTTACGACAATGCCGTGAGCGCTGCCAGTGCAAAACACAAGGGAATTGTAAGCGAGGTGGCCGGTGATGCTGACCTGCTCATCGTTCCGGATATTGAAGCCGGAAACATTCTGTATAAAGCCTTTGGTTTTTCTGCAAATGCAAAACTCGCTGCAGTGGTGCTGGGCGCTGCCGCCCCCATTGTGCTCACTTCACGCTCTGATACAGAAGAGTCAAAGCAGGCCAGCATTGTGATGGCAGCCGCAATTTAATTAACCCAAAGTCAGGATTTATAGCCAACTTATGTCCAACAAATTATTCGCTGTCAAGCCTCTCCACCTGCTGCTGGATGAAACCGAAGATAAAAATAGTCTAAAAAAAACTCTGACGGCAATGCAACTTGTTGCACTTGGTGTCGGAGCAATCATTGGAGCAGGTTTATTTGTGCGCACGGCAGCAGCAGCAGCAAACAATGCCGGTCCATCTGTCACACTGGGATTCATAATTGCTGGTATTGGCTGTGCCTTTGCCGGGCTGTGTTATTCCGAATTTGCCTCTATGATCCCGATCTCTGGCAGCGCATACACATACTCTTATGCTACCATGGGTGAATTCATGGCCTGGGTGATCGGATGGGATTTGATATTGGAGTATGCCTTGGGTGCAGCAACCGTAAGCATAGCATGGAGCGAATATCTTAACAAACTTTTAGAGTATTTTGGATTGAATGTTCCCTATTCATTGTGTCATTCACCTATGCAGGTACTTCGAGATTCGGGCGGAACTGTAGTCTCCCATGGAGTTATTAATATCCCTGCTCTGGTTATTGTGGCTTTGCTTACGATTCTTTTGATCAGAGGAGTACGAGAATCCTCCGTATTCAATGCAATCATCGTGATAACAAAGGTCTCTATTGTAATTCTTTTCATTGTCTTAGGATGGCAATTTATCAAACCTGAAAACCAAACACCCTTCATTCCTGCTGCCACAAAATATATTGATGACCAGGGAGTAATCCACAATTTCGGAGGAATTTTAGGAATACTGGGAGCTGCCGGTGTTGTTTTCTTTGCATTCATTGGATTTGATGCAGTTTCTACTGCTGCCCAGGAGACCAAAAATCCAAAAAGAGCTTTACCGATAGGAATCCTGGGATCGCTTGCAATTTGCACGGTGTTATACATCCTTTTTGCTTATGTATTAACCGGTGTAGCGGGTATTGAAGATTTCCGGAAGGCCGGGAAAGAAGCTTCTGTTACCTATACAATCCAAACCTACATGCATGGTTATGGCTGGTTGGCTAAATTGGTCACTGTAGCCATTCTTGCAGGTTTCTCTTCGGTAATTCTTGTTATGTTGTACGGGCAGTCCAGGGTGTTCTATTCTATGAGTAGAGATGGTCTCGTTCCTCCGGTCTTTTCAAAAGTACACCCAAAGTTTAGGACTCCCTATAAATCAAATATCCTGTTTTTAGTTTTTGTCGGTTTGTTTGCCTCTTTTGTTCCTGGCGATATTGTTGGTGATATGACCAGCATCGGCACCTTATTCGCATTTATTTTAGTTTGTATCGGCATTATTATTATGCGTAGGACAAATCCAGGGTTACCCCGTCCCTTTAAAACACCTTTGGTTCCACTAGTTCCCATACTCGGTATACTGACTTGCGGTGCCATGATTTATGGGTTAGGGTGGCCGAATTGGATGCGGTTATTTATTTGGATGTTAATAGGAATGGTATTCTACTTTTCCTATAGTATTAAGAAAAGTCATCTGAGGAAAGACAAGACGTAGCTGATAAAAGTACAAATATGAAAGACGTTAGGATTCTTGCGGTTAATCCGGGATCAACTTCCACAAAAATTGCCGTGTATCAAAACTCGGAACCGGTTTTTTTAAAAAATATCAAACACTCACCCGATGATCTTGCTCCCTTCTCTAAAATCACGGATCAGTTTGAATTTCGAAAAGAGATCATTCTGCAGCAATTGAAAGAAGCTGACATGCAGATCCATGACCTGCAGGCAGTTGTTGGCAGGGGAGGACTATTGAAACCCATTCCCTCCGGCATTTATGAAGTTAATGACATGATGATCTCCGACCTGAAAACAAGTCCGTTCGGAGAACATGCCAGCAATCTTGGCGGGTTGATCGCGCACGACCTGGTTACTGCATTGCCTAAAGCCAAGGCTTATATTGTTGATCCCATCGTGGTCGACGAATTTGATGATATTGCACGGATATCGGGTCATCCCTTGTTTTATCGTCTATCAATATTCCATGCCTTGAACCAGAAAGCGGTTGCCCGTGAATATGCCAGGTCGATCCGCCGCAAATACGAGGATCTCAATCTTATTGTGGTTCACCTTGGAGGGGGTATTACCATCGGAGCTCACCGCAAGGGTCGTGTGATTGATGTAAACCAGGGGCTCGACGGTGAGGGGCCTTTCAGCCCTGAACGCAGCGGAACCTTGCCTGTAATGGACCTTGTACGACTTTGCTTCAGTGGAAAATATTCACACAAGGAGGTTCAAAAAATGGTAAAAGGCGAAGGAGGGCTGGTGGCCTATCTCGGAACCAACAATGCCTATGATGTGGAAAAGATGGTTGATGCAGGCAATGCAGAAGCTGAACTGATTTATCATGCCATGGCTTACCAGGTTGCCAAATACATTGGCGAGATGTACACCGTATTGAAATGTGAAGTGGATGCCATCCTGATCACTGGTGGCATTGCCTACGATAAAGGATTCGTCAACTGGATCCAGGAACGGGTTTATAAATTAGCCCCCATCCATATTTACCCAGGAGAAGATGAAATGCGTGCCCTGGCCATCAACGGCCTGATGGTAGTACGCGGGGAGTTGGAGGTGTCGGTATATAAGTAGGGGCACAAAATTTTGTGCCCCTGCAACCTTTTGTGCTATGCATTCAACCATTCAGGGCTTTCATCATCTCCCGCACGATATTCTCTGTTCCTTCAGCTATCTGTGAAATAGTCGCATCCAGCATGTAGCATGGGGTGGTGAACAGTAGGGGCACAAAATTTTGTGCCCCAACAAAATTTTGTGCCCCAACAACGTTTTGTGCCCCAACAACGTTTTGTGCCCCAACAACGTTTTGTGCCTCTCCAAACGATTTTTGTCCACTGTTGGCAATCACTTCGCCATGGGTGGTTGTTGCATACCGGTTACCTGTTTTTTCAATAAAACTTTTCGAGGCAGGATCCGCACCGGTGGTAAGGGTTGTACCTTTGAACAGCTTTGCCAGGATAACCGGGGCAATGCACATGGCTCCAATGGGTTTGCCTGCTTCAAACATGGTTTTGACGGCAGCCTCCACACCGGGATCAACCGTGCAGTTATCCCCCTTAATAGCCCAGTTGCACAGGTTTTTAGCTGCCCCAAAGCCACCTGGAATGATCAGCGCGTCATAGTTGCCAGCCTTGAATGCAGATAGAGGTTTTATATTTCCCCGGGCTATGCGGGCCGATTCAATGAGCACATTCCGTTTTTCGGGCATCTCTTTTCCGGTGACATGGTTCATCACATGATGTTGCAAAACATCCGGGGCAAAACACTGGAACGAAGCACCTGCCCTGTCAATTGCCAGGAGCGTGAGCACCGCCTCGTGTATCTCTGCACCGTCGTAAACACCACAACCGGATAAAACAACTGCAAATTTTTTCATGTTCGTATGGTTTTTAGTTGGGTATGAAGGCAAATATCAAAAGTAAAAAAAATCAACCAATTTTTTCATCTTTTCCTGTACCTTCGTGTCTCTTTTGGGTTAATTCGTTTTCCAACTTATTTCTTGAAAGCAGCGAGGAAAATCTTGGAGAATCACAAAGAAAATGTCGGCATCAAGTGACAATTTTTTTTACAATTTAATGTATTATCGAAAAAACAAAGTACGTTTGCAAAAATTTGAATTGAAACTCAAAAACTGATCCTGATGAATAAAATCCAGATGGTTGACCTGCGCAATCAATACCTTAGCATAAAAGCTGAAATTGACAAAGGAATTCAGGAAGTGATTGATTCCTGTGCCTTTATCAACGGCCCGGCGGTAAATTCCTTTCAGAAAGATCTTGAACAATACCTTGGTGTCAAATATGTAGTTCCGTGTGCCAATGGCACCGACGCTCTTCAGGTTGCTATGATGGCGCTTAATCTTAAACCGGGTGATGAAGTGATCACCACTTCTTTTACCTTCATTGCCACCGCTGAAGTAATTGCATTGTTAAAGCTGACTCCGGTACTGGTGGATGTGGATCCCGACACCTTCAATATTGATCCCAGAGCCATTGAACGTGCCATCACCCCGAAAACAAAAGCAATTGTGCCGGTTCATCTCTTCGGACAGACTGCACCGATGGAAGAGATAATGGAATTAGCAAGGAAACACAACCTATTTGTGATTGAGGATAACTGCCAGGCCATTGGATCCGATTATTTTTTCAACGATGGTACCACCAAAAAAGCCGGGACCATTGGGGACATCGGGTGTACCTCCTTTTTCCCCTCAAAGAATCTGGGATGTTATGGCGACGGGGGCGCCATCTTTACAAACAACGATGATCTTGCCAAACAGATGCGCGTGGTGGTGAACCATGGCATGACTGTTCGTTATTATCACGATTACATCGGGGTTAACTCACGCCTCGACAGCATTCAGGCAGCAATTCTAAAAGTGAAACTGGCACGTCTTGATGAATATGCTGCCAAACGCCGCAGCGCAGCTGATTTTTACGATAATGCCTTTAAAAATCATCCTCAGTTGAAAACCCCTGCCCGTTATCCAAAGTCAAATCATGTATTTCATCAATACACCCTGGTGACGAAAAATGTTGACAGAAAAGCGCTGATCGAATATCTTGCATCCAGGGAAATTCCTGCCATGATATATTACCCGGTGCCTCTTCATATGCAGAAAGCCTATCTCGATCCGCGTTACAAACCCGGAGATTTTCCCGTAACAGAACATCTTTGCGAAACGGTTTTCTCTCTTCCCATGCATACGGAACTGGATCAGGAGCAACTGGCCTATATCACCCAAAACGTGCTCGATTTTTTAAACCGTTGATTATGGAAACAGAATATTTTGCCCACGAATCGGCCATTATTGATGAAGGATGCAGAATCGGAAAAGGAACCAGGATATGGCATTTTTCACACATTATGAAAGGATGTGTAATAGGTGAAAACTGTAACCTTGGACAAAATGTGGTTATTTCACCGGATGTGATTCTTGGCAGGAATGTGAAGGTTCAGAACAATGTTTCAATATACACCGGGGTGATCTGCGAGGATGATGTGTTTCTCGGGCCATCCATGGTTTTTACCAATGTTATCAATCCACGAAGCCACATTTTACGGAGGGATCAATATCAGACTACCGTTGTAAAGCATGGTGCATCGATTGGTGCCAATGCCACCATCGTTTGTGGCAATGAGATCGGCGAATTCTCATTTATTGGCGCAGGAACCGTGGTAACAAAAGATGTTCCCGCCTATGCACTGATCGTCGGTAATCCGGGCCGCCACATTGGCTGGATGAGCGAATATGGCCATCGTCTTCATTTCGATGTAGATGGGGTTGCTATATGTCCTGAAAGTCTCGAAAAATACCAACTCTCTATAGATGGCAAAGTTGTAAAACTTGAAAAATAGTATATGACTGAGATAACGAAACCCTTAAATTTTGCACTCATCGGTGCGGCCGGGTATATCGCTCCGCGCCACATGAAAGCGATCAGAGATACCGGAAACCGCTTGCTTTGTGCACTCGACCCTTACGACGGGGTTGGTATCCTCGACAGCTATTTTCCCGAAGCCGACTTTTTTATCGAACCCGAACGGTTCGACAGGCACCTTGACAAATTACGCCGGATTGTTGTACCAAACAAAGTGGTGAGTGATAAAAAGGTGGATTTTGTGAGCATCTGTTCGCCAAATTACATGCACGATTCACATATCCGGTTGGCTCTGCGCAATGACGCACATGCAATTTGCGAAAAACCCATTGTGCTGAATCCATGGAATCTTGATGCCCTGAACGAGATCGAAAGAGAAACAGGAAAAAAGGTATATACAATTCTGCAATTACGGCTACATCCTGCTATTATAGCCCTCCGCGAACAGATTCAACAAGGTCCGTGGGATAAAATGTATGACCTGGATCTGACCTACATAACCTCCCGCGGAAACTGGTATTACCGTGCATGGAAAGGCGACATGTCAAAATCGGGGGGCATTGCCACAAACATTGGCGTCCATTTCTTTGATATGCTTACCTGGGTATTTGGAGACATGAAAGAAAACATTGTCCATGTTATGAGTGAAAACAAAGCCGCCGGTTTACTTAAACTTGAACATGCAAATATCCGATGGTTTTTAAGCATTGATTACAATGATATTCCTGAAGTGGTTCGCAAATCAGGAAAAAGAACCTATCGCTCATTGCGAATGGGCGAGCAGGAGATTGAATTCAGTGATGGGTTCGCCGACCTGCACACGGAGGTGTACCGTGAAATTATTGCCGGCCGCGGATTTGGTCTCAGGGATGCCAAACAAAGCATCAACATCGTTTGCTATATCCGCCATAATCAACCGGTAGGCTTAAAAGGCGATTATCACCCTATTTTGAAAACAATTGCAAAAAGTTTATAAATTAGTTTGTTTTATATAGTAAATCTTGATGAATTTTAAGTTGAATTCATTATTCAAATGACTTCGTTATGAAAATTCTTGTCACAGGCGGAACGGGTTACATCGGATCACATACTGTTGTTGAACTTCAGGCAAAGGGGTTTGAGGTGATTATTGTCGACAATCTTTCCAATTCATCCATTGAAGTGCTGGATAACATTGCGAAGATATCGGGAAGGAAACCTTTGTTTGAGAAATTTGATCTCACTGAGCCTGAAAAAACCTCCGACTTTTTCAAACTGCACAACGATATCAGTGCCATTATTCACTTTGCCGCATTCAAAGCAGTTGGTGAATCTGTTGAATATCCATTGATCTATTACCGCAACAATCTGTTATCGCTGATCAATATTTTGCAAGGCATGATCGATAACAACATCAGCGATATTGTATTTTCCTCATCCTGTACGGTTTATGGACAGCCTGAGCTGCTTCCGGCCAGAGAAGACACCCCAATTCAAAAAGCAGCTTCTCCTTATGGGAATACAAAGCAGATTTGCGAAGAGATTATCACTGATACCAGTATCAACGCCAATATCCGCGGAATTCTTTTAAGATACTTCAACCCCATCGGGGCTCATGATACTGCTTTTATCGGCGAACTCCCGCTGGGTGTTCCCAATTGCCTTATGCCATATATCACGCAGACTGCTATCGGTAAACGTCCGTTTTTGAGGGTTTGGGGCGATGATTATGATACCCCCGACGGCACTGCTATCCGTGACTACCTCCATGTGGTCGATCTGGCCAAAGCCCACGTTATTGCGGTAGAGAGGCTAACCGACGGAAAATGCAAAAAAAATGTGGAGGTATTCAACCTGGGTACGGGGAATGGTTTTTCGGTTATGGAAGTAATTAAGTCGTTTGAACGGACCTCGGGGGTGAAACTGAATTACGAAATCAGGGAACGTCGTCCCGGCGACATCGTCAAAGTATGGGCCGATACTGATTTTGCAAATAAAGAACTGGGCTGGAAAGCCGAAAAAACTTTAGATGAAATGACCCGGTCGGCATGGAAATGGGAACAATCGCTGGCTAAAAAGAAATAGTGAGACAATGATAAAGGCGCAAAATTTTGTGCCCTTACTTGCTGAATGATGATTAGGAAATAGTTTTATCAAGAAAATACAGTTTTATGAAGACAATTTTGATCACCGGGGGTGCCGGTTTTATTGGTTCTCATGTTGTTCGCAGGTTTGTAAAAAAGTACCCTGATTACAAAATTGTGAACCTTGACAATCTGACCTATGCAGGAAACTTAACCAACCTGCTCGAAATCGAAAATGAGCCCAATTATGAATTTGTCAAGGCAGATATCACAGACGGTGAGCTGATGAAGAAGCTTTTTAAAAAGTATCGGTTTGACGGGGTTATTCATCTTGCCGCCGAATCGCATGTTGACCGGTCCATCAGCAGTCCTATGGAATTTATTTTTGCCAATATTGTTGGCACGGTAAACCTCCTGAATGCCGCCCGGGTGATCTGGGAGGATTATTCAGGTAAGAAGTTTTATCATATCTCAACCGATGAAGTTTATGGTTCGCTTGGAACGACTGGGTTTTTCTATGAAAACACAGCCTACGATCCACGTAGTCCTTATTCTGCCTCTAAGGCAAGTTCCGACCACCTGGTAAGAGCCTATTACCATACATATGGCCTACCTACGGTGATTTCCAATTGCTCTAACAATTACGGCGCTTTTCAGTTCCCCGAAAAACTGATCCCACTGGCCATACACAATATCAAAAACAATATTCTGATTCCGGTTTACGGAAAGGGCGCCAACATCCGCGACTGGTTGTACGTGGAAGATCATGCCAATGCCATCGATCTTATTTTTCATGAAGGAAAAGTTGCAGAAACCTATAACATTGGTGGGCACAATGAGTGGACAAACATCGACCTGATCCGGTTGTTATGTAAAATCATGGATCGTAAGCTTAAAAGATCACCCGGAACGTCCGAGAACCTGATTACCTACGTAAAGGACCGTGCCGGACACGATTTGCGTTATGCAATCGATTCAACCAAAATTCAGAATGAACTGGGATGGAAACCCAGCCTGCAGTTCGATGAAGGGCTTGAAAAAACTGTTGACTGGTATCTGGCAAATGAAGAATGGATGAAAAATGTAACATCCGGTGATTATCAGAAATATTACGACAAACAATACACCAAACGTTAGGTACAGACGACCCATGGGTCGTCTCAGTTCATGTCTTGCATCATGGAGACGACCCATGGGTCGTCTCAGTTTATGGAAACGATATGTTTTGCATCATGGAGACGACCCATGGGTCGTCTCAGTTTATGGAAACGATATGTTTTGCATCATGGAGACGACCCATGGGT
>CAIYES010000138.1 GCA_903925275.1 uncultured Bacteroidales bacterium | reverse complement strand
GTAACAATCTTTTTTTGCTATTGAAATTGACGGATTGATGTTGGAATTTTGTCGGGAATTCCCTATCTCATTGGAGTTTGACCAATGACCGGGAGCAAAACCAACCTCAAACGCACTAAACTTTATGGCCTCCGAAATCACGTTGCGGGTTAAATGTGAACCCTACCTGGTAAAGTTCCTCGAAACTTTGTACGGCAAGTCCCCGGTGTCGTTCCCCAAGAAGTCAAATTTCAACACCATCCTGGATGTGTTCCTGGAGAAACAGCCGTTGGAATATAATGAGCCGGATTGGGAGGAAAGTACGCTTGTCATCCTGTTGCCCTATTTCGAGCAGAAGGATATCCGGTCGTACAATTACCTTTCGCCGATCAAGCAGCGGATCTTCATCAAAGAGATATGGAAATTCTTCAAGATTACCTACCGGGGAGAGATCGCAAAATATGTGGTAATGGGCCTCGACCGCCAGGATTCTTTGGACCTTTTCATTGAAAAGTATAATCTGTCGCTCGATTGCTGGGATTTTTTGGAGAAGGATTTCCAGAGGTATGTGAAACTCAGGAGCAAACACCGCTTATTTAAAACGAATATTAATTCCTCAGATTGAGGCCCTGTTTGTCCGGCGAATTCCTGAAGGGGAAAACGGCGAATATGGCGAATGCGGCGAATGCGGCGAATCCGGAGAAATAAAAACTAAACTTATGGTAGTCAATAAAAATTCAAACCTTATCCCTCTTGTGTGCAAAATCTACTTTGCACTCCAGCAGGATGTCGATTCCATTTCATTGGTTCCTGACCGATTCCACCGGCTGATCACGTTTAAAGGTGGGAAAATCTGGAACGAAATATACTTCACGCCTGCAACGGCCGAGTTCAGTGAGAAACCGAAAGATACAGAGGCAGGGCAGTTGATAGAACAATCCCTGAAATTCATCTTCCCGGGTGAAGATGATTTAAACCTTGCATCTTTCGATGCGATTATAGGCCGTCCTGTCCTGGTGAGGATTCAATTCTCCACCGGTGAATCAAAACTGATAGGAGATATAGGCAATGGATCAAAGCTCTCGCAGGTCACCCAGGTTTCATCCAAGGCAACAGGGTCACAGTTTGAATTCACCTGTACGGCCACGTATCGTTCGTGCTGGCTGTCATTATAGGTGTATTCCCGTCCTTTACCAGCCATCCTACACCATATAATATTGCAGCCTTACAGCAGGCTGCATGTTAAACCGCATTTTTTCCATTCTCGGCGCTCAATGGCTGATCCACCAGGATACAGCCGTTTCGTATTTACCGGCATTGATCGCCTTTGTCAGAGGTCAGGAACTGCTGCTTCAACCTGCCAGTGAGAAGAAACCCTACGTGGTTGCCTTTACAGATACTGCCCATCAATTGCCAACGGTTGGGAAATGGGAACTTACCGATTCAACTATCCCGGAAAACTCAGTAGCTGTGATTCCGGTCGATGGCTTGATCTGCTCGTGGAACAGCATGGATTTAATGACCATGCTCCGGGATGCCCAGGCCAACGACAGCATCAATTCCATTCTGCTGATGGTAAACTCCCCGGGCGGGATGGTGTCGCAGATCGATTTGCTGGCAGCATCAATCAAGAATCTTAACAAACCTTCCGTATCCGTGGTGATGGGCATGGCCGCTTCGGCTGCCATGTGGGTGATCTCGGCTACCAGTTACCGCATTGCCACCTCGCCGATCGATGTGATCGGTTCCATCGGAACAAAGACTTCTATCCAGGATTATTCCGGACTTTTGGAAAAGATAGGGATCAAAATCACTGACTTCTATGCTACCAAGGCCACGCGCAAGGATGAAGAGGTGAGGGCCATTAAAGAAACCGGCGACACAAAGCCAATGACCGCCTTCGTCGATTTTGTCAACGAGGTGTTTCACCAGGCTATCCGGGAGAACCTGGGAATTGCTGCCAATTCCGAAGTGTTCACCGGCGCCGCTTTTTTTGCCGCCAAAGCACAGGAGCTGGGACTGATCAACGAAATCGGCTCCATGGATTACGCACTGACCAAAGCCTATCAACTGGGCCTGAGAAATAAAATCATCAATCAATCAAAATCACTAAACCTTTACAACCCATGAAACAACTCATGATCACCATGCTCGCGCTTCTCGGTATCCAGGCATTTGCCAGGGATAAGGATGGTAAGATCGCCCTGGCCGAGGAACATCTGTTAAAGCTCAAAGGAGAGTTCGGCGAGGATTTTACCAACCAGTTTGTGGCCGCTCTTTCCAAAGACCCGGAGGGTAATTCGACCGACAATGCCACCATGTCGGCGATGATCACCGCCATGAGCGCTAAACTTCAAACTGCAGCGGCTGAAAATTCAGGACTGCTGGCGGCAAAGCAGAAAGCCGAAGGCGACTTCCTGGCTGAAAAGGCTGCCAAAGATACCCTTGCCGGCGTAGTCACCGAAAAAGAGGGCATCATTGCCAAACTGAGTAAAAAGGCGGAAGACGATCCGCAACCTAAAACTGTTGGAATGAAAGACGATCAGAATTCATGGATGCCCAGCGGAAGCGACTCGCATCTTTTTGGCCAGAAACTCTCGTTCCTGGCTCTGGATGATGCGCATCCGTATAACAAGCGGGCTTACGCGGCCATTGCAGGGCGATTGGGCGTGGATGTGTTTACACCCCGGGCTGCTTCATCGCTCGACTATGCTTCGCTGAAAACCGACCTGGGCGATTATTACCGTATCCGCAAACAGGAACGCATCCAGTCATTCCTGCAGGAGCTTCCTTCACTCACCAATATCTTCCCGCTCGAAGGCGGCTACCAGGATCAGGCCGTGCTGGTCAACCTTTTTCTTTCGGATGACTTTTCCCAGGCCGACAGCACCGCGCTGGGGAGTACCTTCGACAACATGGTCAAGGGCGGTTACAAGTTTGAACCGGAAATACTCACCATGTACGATGTGATGTTCGCTCACAAGTTCACCCAGTTGAAAGAACTCGAAAAGGGTTGGCTGGGATACCTGAACCGTGAAGGATCATCCACCATGAAGTGGTCGTTCATTGAATACATCCTGGTCGAAACGGCCAAGAAACTCAAGAACGAACAGGAGATTCGCCGCATCCGGGGCGTTCGTAAAAACCCCACGGCCAATGTTGCCGGAGTGGCCATGCAGGCATCCAACGGACTGCTCAAGTTCATCAAGAACCAGATTTCGTTGTTTAAGATAAAACCCTTCGCTGTTGGCGAATGGACTTCATCGACCATTGCCGGTTACGTGAGAGATGCCACCAAACTGATCCCGGAGGTACTGCGTGATTCCGGAAGGATGGTACTCTACATGAGCACTGATGCGCTGAGCGATTATCACATCAACCTGGAATCGCTCTACGGCCTGAACCAGGATTACAAACCCGAGCTGATGTATGTCAAGGAATACCCCTCGGTAAAGATCATTGCCATCCCGGGCATGGCCCCCAGCAAACGCATGATCTGGACCATCGCCGGTAACTTCTCCCTGTTTGAGGATAGATCGGGCGAAATGCTCAATTTCTCCCTCGAGCAGCAGGACTGGACCCTGAAGGTGTGGTCGAACTGGCGTGAATCGGTCTGGGCATACCTGGTTGGCAAGAAGTTCGCTTCTGCCGCTGAAATGCCTTCGGATTACAGCACCCAGCTTATTTTCTGCAATGACGTGGACGAACCTGCCGCATTCTTTATTCCAATGGATACCAATGATACAACCCCGTCGGTGTTGAATCACACCTCCCTGGTGAGTGTGTCGAATTCAGCCGCTACGGCAATTACCGATATCGATGATTGCGCTGTCGGGCAGAATGTCCGGCTTAAGTGTGGGAATTCAACCAATGCTGTGACCATTGCCGCCAGCGGGAAATTCTCTCTGCTTACAGCAGCGTGGAACCCCTCGGTGGGTGATGTACTGTACCTGCTCAAACGCAGCGACGGGAAGTTTATTGAGCTTAGCCGTGATACGGTATCGAGCAGCGCCGTTGCACTGGCAGCCAATGCCACTGCCCCGGATGTTGCCACGCTTGGATATAACTTCATCACCGTTGCCAACTCGGCAGCCACAGCGCTCACCACCCTGACCAATGCCGTTACCGGCAAAGTCTACACCCTCTATGGCGGAAGCAGCACCAATGCCACCACGATTGCAAACGCTGGCAACTTCGTGCTTACTGCCGCCATGACCCTGAGTGCCGGTACCTGGATTCAGCTCCAGAAATCTGCTGATGCTAAATTCTATGAAATCAACCGCGGATAATCGGTTTGGGAAGGGTTTTTCTCTTCCCATTCGCTTATCATGTTTTAACCGTAAAAAACTGCAAAAATGACATACGTAAAAGTTGACATCGCAAAGCCGGGAGACAACAAAGGCGTTGGCGGTGATAAAAAAGCACAGGTCACCATCTTCGATTGGGATGATGTAGCCACGATGCCCTCCAGGGATGGTAATGGAATTGTGGTTACCGGCAACATTGCCATGAACCCGGGAGCATACATGGTAAAACTGTATGCTACCCAAAGCACCGTTAAAGCCGGAGCCGACAGTGAAGGCGACCCCGATGCAAAAGGGATCACCCAGAGTGTGGATTTCGAACACCCGGGAGATTCCCAGGCTATCCGTGAATTCCGTGCAAACTGGATGAACAAGAACATCGGCATCATCATTGAGCGTTGCTCCTCCAGTCAGAAGAACCTGTATGGAACGCCTTGTTCACCATTGCAAATGGTCTTCAAAGCCGAAGATGACAAGGACAAAAACAAAACTACCTTTACCTTCAAGTCGATCCAAAAGGGTCCGGACGTTGCCGATTACCAGGGAACGCTGACCCTGACCGCCGTAGTTGCCACGGTGGCCGCCAATGCAACCACGGTCAACCTCACAACAGGTTCAGGACGATACCAGCTTACAACCGGTACTTCAGCCATTGCAACCATCACCACCTGCACCAATGCCGTTGATGGCATGGTGTTCACCCTTGTCGGTTCCGGAGGAACTTATCCTTCGGCCATCAGCGGAACGGACTTCCTGCTTGCTTCAGGCACAGCCTGGAGCGGGATATCTGGCTCGGAAATCACTTTCAAGGCATTTCAGAGTGGCGTGGGTGCATTTAAGTACATTGAATTAAGCCGCAAGTAGCAGAGCCTTCCAAGGTTTTGTTCAGATATGTGTTTTCATAATGAGGGTGTGGCCCGTCGCATTGAGGAGTGCGGCGGGTTTTTTTGTGTCCTTTTCCGCCCCCGGCGTGGGATTTATGTTTGTAAACGATTAATCAACCTCCTGATACCATGAAAGAAGAGATCAAAAACTATTTCACTACCGACCGCAGCCATGCCTTAGGCGTAGCGCTGGTGATAAAGCACAGCAACCGGTTATCGCTGAAAAAGCAGGTCAACATTCACCCTCAGAGTGAATATATGACCGGTATCATCCATGAAGAATTGAGAGAACTTGCCGGGTTATCAAGGGATGAGCTTTATGAACTTCTGCAAAAACCAATCTCTAAACCATTGCCTGAGAGTATTGCGCAGGCTCCTGAAGTTGTTATTGCTGAAGCAATTTCCACTGTCCCGGAATCCCCTGTGGAAGATATTCCTGCAGAAAAAAAAGTACGCCGCAAAAAGTAGCTTTAAACTCAGTACCGGCCTTTAGAATCCGGGAAGAATTCCCCTTTTTGCGGCAAAGCGATTGCCCCGCTGAGTTGAAGATCCTCGTTGCCGATATGCTTACGGCTTATGACAACTACAAGCAGGCCCATGCCTGTTTGTTTACAGCCGGCACCCACCCTGAAATTCACCAGGCTTCACGCGAGACGGTAGAAAATTTCCTTGAGAACCGGCTGATCTGGAAAGAACTCAATCATTATAAAGAAAAGGGAGTGATCCTTGGTGAGCATCCGATCTTTGACCGGATGCGACGGGTGGATGAAATCAGAAAATTGAATGTCATCGATCTTGTCAAGTTCAGAAACAAGCAAATGTATAATCATTGGAGAATCAAGTCCAACCTGGAGCATGATCCAAATCATAAAGAAACCCTCAAACGCAGGCAACGAATGAAATTACTGGAACAGGAGCTATCAGAGGTCAACCGTTTACTCAACTTTTGATGAAAAAGTACTTCAACATTGAAGAGATTCAGCAGGCAGAACCTTTGGATGATGAACCGGGCAATTCCTTAACCAAATCAGGAATTCACGTTGAAAAGTTCCTCCAACTGCATGAATTTCGCATCAACAGCATCAAAGAGTTGAATGGCCGCAGGCCGCAGGAAAATGACATGTATTTTCTCTGGACAGTTCATTCGTTCAATGCATTTACATTTATTCCGTATATCATCAGGGAATGCGGTGTGATCAGCGAACTGATCATTTCGACTTTTTCAATCAGCACCCGGATCATCGATGCGTTGACCCTGCTGATTGATAGAGGTCTCGTGCTTTCTTTTCATATCACCATCAGTGAATCCATCCGGCAGCGCCAGACGGATATTTATGACCGCCTGATGATACTCTCTGAGGCCAAACCCGTCACCGTGTTGTATTCCTGGAACCACTCCAAGATCTCGCTGATCCGCGCCGGCGATAACTATTTCGACGTTGAAGGCTCTGGGAACTGGGGAGAGAATGCCCAGCATGAACAATATGTATTCCTGAATTCAAAAAGCGTGTTTGAATTCCGTAAAAACGAAATCCTCCATGCAATTAAGCCCCGAACAGTATAACGACATTGAGCAACTGGCTGCCATCAATTACAGCATCAGTCAGATTTCAATGTATCTGGATATCGATTACAACCAGTTTCACCAGGCATTCAATGAACCGGATTCGCCAATCAGGTATCATTATGACCGGGGAAAGCTCATCACCCAGGCCGAGATCGATAAAGCCAACCTCAAGCGTGCCAAAGACGGCAACATGACCTCCATCCAGCAATGGAAAAAGGATGCCAATTTTCAAAATCTGGAGAACCTCAAGAAACAGGTTTTCTATGATAAACAGCAAAGTGATTATGAGCAGCTGCAGGGGCTTATTGAGCGGGGCTATACCGGCAATATGCCTGAAAAGACCGTTCTTTATTATGAACAGGTCGATTTCATCCGCTGCCTGTACAACAAGTATGAATCGAAAAGTTATGTGATAAATGCCGTGGTTGTTCAATGGCCGAACCTTTCGAAATACCAGGCTACCCAATTATATTATGAATCCCTGAACTTTTTTAACCTTGACAACCCGGTCAAGGTGGAAGCCTGGGCAAATATCTATGCCGATCGCCTGGATAACATGTCAAGGATCTGCTATGAGCTGAATGACTTTGAGACTGCCCGCAGGCTTACCATGGATTCTGCCAAATTGCGCGGTGTTGGAAAAGACAAACCCAACGAAGTTCCTGATGAACTGCTTGACCGCCGCCCGGTATTCTTTACCATGAAGCTCCGGGAGATCGGAATCCCCGAAATAAACCGCAATGAACTTGCTTCACTGATCGACAACCTGCCTATATCTGAAAGGCAGAAAAGCAAATTTAAACGCGAAGCCATGATTGAGGATGTACCATTTGAATTCATGGATCATGACCAGGAATAAGATCACCGCCCAGGATGCAGATATCCGATATTCCAACTGGATATCCACCCTTATCGACCTGATAAAACCCGCAAACCTCTTTTTATATGGTGGCCGGGGAACCGCTAAAAGTACCGACATCCTTGCAAAACGCACCATCGATGTGATCTACGACATGCCCAGGGCAAGTTTTGCCTTTGTGTCCGACACCTATGTAAACCTGATGACCAATATCATCCCGGCGATCATCACCGGGTGGGAGGGGAGAATGAAGTTTTTTGAAAATTACCATTATGTGGTCGATGCCCCGCCTCCCGATCATTGGAAGAAACCATTGGTCAAGACATTTTCCTATCAACATTCAATTTCGACTTTCAACGGGTGCAAATTCTTTCTCACTTCGCTCGATCGCCCATCGGCCAATGCCGGCATTTCGGTAGTTCATCACTTTGGCGATGAATCCAAATATCTTCAATGGGACAAACTCAATAAGCTTTTCCCCACGCTGCGCGGCGATTATGCGCTATATGGACATTCTCATTACTTTATGGGACAAACCTTCTGCAGCGACATGGCAGACCCGATGGTGGGAGAAAGTGACTGGATGCTCCGGATGGAAAAGAACATGGACAAACAGCAGATCATCCGGATCATCCAATCTGCCATGATAATAAACGAAATAAACCTCGAACTTTATCATGCAAGGCAGAACAGTCAAGACCCCAAACTCCTGGATAACCTTACGAAAAATAAGCTTCGCTGGACCGAACGTATTCGCAAGATCAGGCAGGACAGCACCTTCTTCTACATCGTCAGTTCATTTGCCAATGCTGACATTCTGACCCTGAGGTATTTTGAGAACCTGTTGGCAACATTGACTTTTGAGGAGTTCAAGACATCTGTTTTGTCTATCCGCAAAACCCTCGAAGAAGGCTCCCGTTTCTATGGCGCCCTTGCAGACAAGCATTTTTATGGTGATGGATATAACTACGACTATTACGATAAGTTTGGTATCCGTGACAATGTTTCCCAGACATCGGCAGGACTGAAGTATATCCAACCTGACAAGATCCTTGAAGGTGGCTTTGATGCAGGAAACATGATGAGCCTTGTCATCGGGCAGGAGCAAGGCAGCACCTTCCGGGTACTGAAGGCTATGTACACGCTTACTCCTGATTGGATCCGTGAGCTTGGGGATAAGTTCATTCAGTTTTTTGAACCGCATAAACGTAAAGTATTGCATCTCTACCATGACCGTTCAACAAATCAGTACCGCAAAGCAGGACGTGACTTTGCCACGCAACTCAAACATGATATCGAATACAACCGCCAGGGAATGCGCACCGGCTGGATGGTTCAGTTAATGAGCATTGGGCAGGGCAACATCACTCATGCTGATGAGTTCAACCTGATGAACATCATGATGGGCGAGAAAGACAAACGACTTCCCAAACTATTGATAGATAAGTTTGAATGTAAGGAATTAAAGAGCCAGCTTGAGATCACGCCTGTGGCAAAGAGTGTCAAGGGCGAGATACAGAAGGTCAAGGCAGGCGATAAGTTATCGCCTTCCCGATTGGCCATGGAATCAACCAACTTATCTGATGCATTCAAGTACCTGCTGTGTCGTACCAAATGGTTAGCCATCGCAAGGCAGAAGCGCGGCCTTACCTTTGGCTCGCTTAACATCTGATCCATACAGCTTACTTAAACAACAAAAGGGTTTCGATAAATCGAATCCCTCTATTGCTATTGGTGGGATTTCTGAAAAAGGAAATCCCATCGTGTGTGGGATTCTCATATATCCGATTTCAGAGCAGGGTGCAATTGCAACCACCCCTCCGGGCGGGTCGTCCTGACAGGTGTCTAAACTTTTGAAAAAGTTTAATAAAACAGGTTAAACAGCTGGCAGGCTGATTATTGATAAAACAGGAATTGAAAATTCCCCTGAATATCGGCTTATTTCAACCCAAAGTTG
This sequence comes from uncultured Bacteroidales bacterium, assembly GCA_903925275.1. Lineage (GTDB taxonomy): Bacteria > Bacteroidota > Bacteroidia > Bacteroidales > FEN-979 > CAIVAT01. The sequence continues at coordinate 227 of CAIYES010000138.1, read as the reverse complement.
ACCATTTACTCCCCGGATTAAAAAATTCACCTTCCTTTTTCTTTGGATGACGGCAAAGAGAAAGGAAGCGAAAAAGAAACCCAAACGGGCGACTTTTAATCAAAAGTGGCAAAACCCCACCCCACAATATAATACTTGAAATCCCAACTAAGCTACCTACATCGACAGGGCTTCCAGCTGGTAGGGCGCTGTAGCTTGGAACTGTCAAGGGCGACAAGAAACGGTCG
>CAIYES010000137.1 GCA_903925275.1 uncultured Bacteroidales bacterium | reverse complement strand
TTTAACATTTCATTTAAAGAAAATGATTGATCCTCTTTAAACTCACAATAGCTCCGGATTTTACGTTTACTTGTTCCCTGAATGATTTTTGCATTATGAAAGCAAGCAGAATAATCAGGGTGGTTTTCGAGAAAATCTACCTGTATTTGCAATTTGTCCTTATTGATCCAATAATCATCTCCTTCCAGATAGGCCAAATATTTTCCACTGCACTTGTTGAGAACGCTCTCCAAATTTAATCTTGCGCCTCTGTTTTCAGTTTGAAAAATAGGTTTTATCAGCTCCGGATGACTTTTATGATAGGTTTTAACAATTTCCCTTGTCCTGTCTGTTGAATAGTCTTCTCCAATAATTATTTCATAACAGAACTCTGTTCGCTGATTGATTGCACTTTCTAAAGCATCGATTAGATAACATTCATGGTTATACGTTGTCATTATAACACTTACCAATGGTAAATTAGCTTTCATAAAACTCCTTACTTGTTGTTAAAACAACGATAAATGTCCATTAATATGCAATTCGGGATTGATTTTTGAAATTGTAAAGATTGTGTGCATTTATTTGTTGAGAGACAAGATTTTGCTGCATAACTCATTAGCCAAAACGGTTGACTTTTCTTTAGATGGTAATGAAGCCGTTCTTTTTATAATGTGAATTTTGTCAATATCGGATACTGAATTTATGAATACCAGCTTGCCTTTTTCCTCCAGATATTCATCAAGGTATGGTTTTTTCCCTGTAAACACACTGTAAGTCGGAACTCCAAGCAAAGCTGCTTCCCGGTTCATGGTGCCACCTCCACTGATAAAAATATCTGAATTCCAGATTAATTGCAGACCATCCTCGGCATGTTCCAAAAATCTGATTTTATCTCCGAATTCATTCGAAATCAGTTGCTTGTCTTCTTTGCTGCGTGAAACTATCAGAATTGTAACTAAATCGATAACGATCAGCTTGTGCAACAATGCGATAATAACTTTTTCACTCAGTGGATTATGGTAGTTACCTAGAAGTGCGGAAGGTCTGAGGGTTACAAGAATATTTTTTGCCGGTATTCCTAACCTTTCACGCATTGATTCATCAGGTACAAGATGATCAAGGTACAACTCTTCTTTAAAACCATCATACCGGATTATTTTTTTTAAATCTAATCCCGCTTTACTCAATCTTTCTGCCGGAATGAGTGATGGCATTAAAAGATAATCAGAAAAGAAATTAAAAATACCGGTTTCGGTATATTCATAATCCAGCATCGTAACAGTTTTTATTGAAAGTAATTTAGCTGCCACTACCATCGACCTGGATCCATGACTTACTGCAAGATCAATTTTCTTTTTTCGCATTAAAAAAAATAATTGCATCGACCTGTAAGCAAGATTTATAACCTTTTTTATTTTATTTTTTCCCCCATGTTTTCCAACCTGAACATGATCAATATTCCAGTAGTGCAACAATGGGATTGTTTGGGCGTAATCACGTGCAGTGACAAAAACCTTTATATCCTGTGCCCTGAGAATTTTGATGAGTGGCTTAAATACCGGCACATGGGGGGAATTATCCATGTCAATCCATATACGCTCGATTTTCTTCATCGGGAACCTATGTTGTTACTGAGAACCGATACGATCCTTTCAGCTGCATGACCATCCCACTTTTCCGGCAATCTTCCTGCCTTTTTGTCTCCCTGCATAATATTGTGAACAGTGCTTGTAACGATCGCAAGATTGGTCCCTGTCAGAATGTTCGTTCCAACATCTACGGTTGATGGACGCTCTGTGTTGTTTCTTACTGTCACACATGGAACGCCAAGAAACGTCGTCTCCTCCTGGATGCCGCCGCTGTCGGTAATCACAACGATAGCATTTTTAACCAGTTTCAGGAAATCAAAGTATCCAAGCGGGTTTAAAAGAACCAGGTTAGGGTTAAGATTGTTCGCAACAGGAAGCTTTTGCAGGTTCGACTTGGTCCGGGGATGGATTGGAAAGACAACCTTTTTAAACATTGCAAGTTCATTCAGAAAAGAAATAATTTCCGTCAATCCGGCATCATTATCCACATTTGAAGGACGATGAAATGTTACCAGGATGTAATTTCCTTCTTCAAGTTTAAGCGATTCAAGTGCTGAAGAACAATTTATTTTTTCCTGAAAGTACACCAGGCTGTCAATCATCGTGTTACCGGTAAAAAATATCTTCTCCTGCTTAACTCCTTCATTTTTAAGGTTGGTTAAACCACTCTCTTCGGTAACAAAAAGATAATCTGACAATACATCCGTTATGATCCTGTTAACCTCTTCCGGCATATCCCGGTCAAAACTCCTGAGTCCCGATTCCACATGGGCAATTTTCACTGATAATTTGGCGGCAGCCAGGGAACAGGCCATGGTCGAGTTCACATCGCCGGGAACAATAACCAGATCCGGTTTCTCATTCATCAGCACCTTTTCAAATTCGACCATGATCCCGGCCGTCTGAACGGCATGCGAACCCTGGTTGATCCCCAGGTAGAAATCAGGCTTTGGCATTTCGAGCTCATCGAAAAAAATTGTTGACATTTTCTCGTCGAAATGCTGCCCGGTATGACATAGGCGATGGGTAAACTGCGATTTATATGGCTCGAGCGCCCTGATGATCGGAGCAATTTTAATAAAGTTGGGACGTGTGCCAACAACTGAAATAATTTTTTTCATCAATCGGAATTATGAGTTAAAAAAAGTACGATACCACATCTCAAAAGAAAGCAGCGAAAAAATGCTCCGCTGGAAATCAGTCTTCCTCGTTTTATGGGCTTCAAGCATGAAGTTCACATAATCAAGGTTGAAAAACCTGCTGCTTGCTGAATCCCGCTCATTAAACAACGCCCTCGCAGTATCAGCCAGGTCTGTCTGTAACCATTTATCCATCGGTGTGGCAAATCCTCTTTTTTTTCGGTAGATTATTTCCTTAGGCAACCATTTTACCACAGCTTTTTTGTGAATATATTTATGGGTAAAACCATTAAGTTTGAACGATGCAGGTAAAGATTCAAGAAATGAGATCAACTCGACGTCAAGAAATGGCACTCTCATCTCCAGACTGCTTGCCATGGCCATTTTATCGCCAAAGATTAAAAGATTATCAGAAAGAGACAACCGGGTATCGATAAAAAGAATTTTGTTCAGGGAGCCGGTCAATGATTCAGAGTCCTGATAAAGTCGACCAATTAATTTCTGATTTACATCGGTCATTTCTGCCAATACTTCACGTTTTACAAGCTTTTCCTTCTGTTCAGGTGTAAAAATTGAATATATGGCAATAAACCGTTTAAGTTCATCTCTGAAACCGGCTGCATATGCTAACCTTGTTAATGGTTCATTCCTTGGAAACATTCTTGACATTGCATGGAGAGGCAACCCCGATAAAATACCGTGATAGTTCGCCAACAATTTTTCTCCCAGGTACCTGTTATATCCGGCAAGCGGTTCATCTGCTCCCTGGCCTGCCATAACCACCTTGACATGTTCCGCTGCAAGCCGCGAAACGTAATACAATGCAGGAATGGAGGTCTGGGCAATAGGCTCTTCTGTATATTCGAATGACCGCCAGAAAAAATCGAGATATTCTTTTTTACCGATAAACACATCATAGTGCTCACTTCCGATTATATCCGACGTTCTTTTTGCATCAGCAAGTTCGTTGTAGTCGCCATCTCCTTCAAATCCGATGGTAAAAGTTTTTATCTTTTCATGAGCATACATCTGCATTAACATACCTATTGCAGCAGAATCAACACCGCCACTGAGCAATAGTCCAACAGGAACATCACTGATCATCTGACGTTTTACGGCCATTGAAAAATGATCCTGGTATGCTGTAATTGCATCCTTGATACCAAGGCGGTTATTGGTTTCAGGATGGTAATTCCAGTACGATTTTAACTCAGAACTCCCATCTGCATTGATCTTCAGATAATGTCCGGGAAATAATTTTTTTATTCCTTTAAAAAGAGTCTGGGGAGAAGGATTAAACCTGAATGTGAGAAATGAACTGAATGCCTCCAGGTCTAATTCCCTGATAAATTGTCTGTCCTGAAGAATGGTTTTGATTTCTGAGCCAAAAATGACCTCCTTGTTGTTGAGGAAATAATAAAGCGGTTTGACGCCAAAATGGTCTCTTGCTAGAATCAACTGACCTGTCGTGACATCATAAATTGCGAATGCAAAAATTCCGTTCAGCCTGAAAAATCCCTTTTCGCCATATTCCTTGTAAAACTCAATAATTACTTCTGTATCCGAATTTGTTAGAAAAACGTGTCCCTTTTGCTGAAGTTCACTTCGGATCTCCCTGAAATTATATATTTCACCATTAAAAACAATCCATACCTTCTTTTCCTGATCCGACATCGGCTGATGCCCGGTCGCAAGATCAATAATGCTCAAACGACGATGCCCGAGTGCGAAATTTATTTCCGGAACAGAAAAGACACCTTCTCCATCCGGTCCGCGATGAGCAATGGATTTCACCATTCTGTTAATTAAATCGCTATCGAATCGGTCAGGGGAATTGAACTTCCAAAAGCCGGTTATTCCGCACATAACTGAATTTTTCTTCTCACTGTGATTGAATGACTATATATATGAATAACCTGTAATCAGGAATTTGATTTAATGACAAAAAAAGAATATCTTTCTTTCAGATGCAGGAACCTCTTTTCGAACAGATTGTAACTGAGACTGGCAATAACAATAACCATTGCCAATGCAATTATCATTTGAATGAGAAAAGACAGGAACAGATGATCCTGGGTGAATATATTCAAATACTTTGCAAAGATAGCATGTACAAAAACGACAGGAAACATATGGTACATGTATAGTCCATATGTTATTTTTCCTAAATCAGAAGCTCTCCTGAAGTTTCCAATTTTATAAAATGAGTTTTTACAAAAATTTTGTTCAACAATAATAAAGCAAAAAACTATGGAATACATGAGCCTTTCAAAAATATTGATAAATGGATGTGCCAGAATTACAGGTCTTAAAAAAAACAATGATAAGCCAATTATATAAAAAACAGCGATAATTGATGTATGATCAATTTTTTTAATAAGATGATGTTTATTGATGGCCAGCCAGGCAATCAAACCACCTAATCCCATATCGGAAAAAACAGATAGTGTGTGATAGGTGAGAATTAAGTAGTCAGAATGGTAAATGACCCTGAATGTCATTGATATGGCAATGATTGTAAGGAAAATCAAATATTTCCTTTTTATATTAATGAAAAAAATAATTAAAGGCCAGACCAGATAAAACTGTTCTTCAATCGCAATAGACCACACAAAACCGATATTGCTTGCATCCCAGAGTCCTTTCACTACCGGTTCAAAATTATACAGGAAGAAAATGAAATAAAACGGATTGGCTCTTTCAGCCGGAAGCGGAAAATAATTTTTCAATAACGGAAGGACGACCAATCCTAAAATGACAATAAAATAATATAGTGGCCAGATTCTTAGTATTCTTCTTATATAAAAACCTTTAATGCTGATTGTACCCGTTTTTTCATATTCCTTTAGCAGTAAGTATGTTATCAGGAAACTTGACAGGCAAAAAAAGAAATTTACACCCATTTCCCCCGTATGGGAGATAACCGCTAAGAGGTAATTTGTCTCATAACCTGGCACTCTTTGTACATAATGGGCAATAAAAACGCCCAAAAAGGCTAAAAACCTTAATCCATCCAGATTAGGGAAGAAAATTCTTTCTTTCATTGATAATAAGGTGATTCACTTATCAAAGGGTTACTATCGTTGTTCAATGCAAGTGACGAAAGAGAACTAAACATTTGTGATTGTCCCCATCTGATAAATGGAATAGTTTGCTTGGTTTGTAAAATGGTAATCCTATCAATAAAGAAACCGTTAGACAACTGATACGACAGAACTCTTTTTAAAAGTTGGTTTAATATATTTTTAAACTTCTGATCATATGGCTGACTCAGGAGAAATAGATTAATGGCTTCAGCATAATCATATAAACTTTCGCGAAAAAAAGAAAATTTATTGTTTTTTACGAACGATAATAATGAGAAATCCTTTGAGATTAAAAATTTCGAATAAAAATTTAAACCATTTAAGATGGTTTCAGAAATATCTGAACTTTTGAGAACCAAATTGCATTTTATCAGATTTTTCAGAACAAAACAGGTATGGATATTGTCAATAAAGTTGTTATAGTCATTGTTGCTTTCATAAAGCCAGGAGCCATCAGCTCTTTGATTCATCCTGATAAAGTTGAGATGATCATGCACTTTATCCATGTATGAAGGCATGTTGAAATACGCGGAGGCATGGCAAAGTACGAAACTTCTGTAGGCATTTGCATTGATCACCCTGCTGGTGTCGAAGGGTGAATAACTGCAAATAAGGGTATTTTGATCAATTCTTGTTTCCTTCAAATCATTGAGAACAAATTTTGTAATTGACAATGCAGTATCAGCAAATTTTTGTTCGTGGGTAGCCTCATGCAACGTTATAAATGCTTCATAGCAATATGGGGTTACCGTGATAAACGGAGTCCCTTTTTTCCACTTACCACTATGAGAAACCCAGTCAAATGGATATCCCCAGCAATGTCCACTGAATCCATCAATACTTGTTTTTATTAAATGTTCACCTAATTCAATTGCAAGTTCTATGAAAATTTGTTTTTTGGTCAAATAATATAAATTAACATATCCCAATATTAAGTGGGCATCGGCATTTGCATAACGTTTTTTTTGGGAAATTAAATGCCGTATTTTTGGAAATATCAGATCTGTCATGAAATAGGGACCTCCCAACAGCAAGCCTATTGGTTTATTTTTGAAATAGACAGATCGTAGAAATTGTCCTGTATCTGACGACATTAAATCATAAGGATCGTATGTGTCGTAACCATAATTGTTAAACGCAGAATGGAATTTTAGCAAAGTTGATAAAAGGGATTGTTTATTCAGCATTGCTTTATTTTGCCTCAAGGTTAAAATAGCTTTGAATCATATTCCCATACAATTGAATATATTCGTCAGCTACAACTTCACTTGAAAAATATTTAGCCAGGTTTTTATTATTTTCCGCCAATGATATTCTGAGAGCAGCATTTTTGGAAAGATCAAGCACCTGTTTTGCAATTGAATCCGGATTGTTTTTTTCAATGTACAAACAGTGTTCAAATTCCTTCATATAGGATAAAGAAAATCGTGTTCTTGTTGTAATTACAGGCACTCCGGCGGCCATTGCTTCGGCAATAACCATTGGCATTCCTTCCGGAAAACAGGTGGGGAAAATGATAGCCCATGCAAAGGCATGTAAATTTACCAGATCGTTATTATCCAGCGATTTAATAAGAATAATGTGATCTTTAAATTGAGATGAATTTATTTTCCGCTCCAGATCAATAACCTCATCTCCATTTCCGACAATGTAAAATCGTGCATCAGGAAGCGTCGAAACAATTTTTGGAATCGCATCCATTAAATCATAAATCCCCTTCTTCTTTACAATTCTTGAAACAAACAGAAAGGAAGGATTCACCGATTCCTTACGGACTGTTGCAAAAAACACCGGCTTGATAATGTTTTTTACAACGGCAATCTTGTCCGGATTGATTTGGTAAATATTTTTGAATTCATCTTTCTCAATGTCTGATAATACTCCTATTTTGGTAATTTGCTTTAGGAAGAGTTTGACAAAAAACAGAATGATTGGATTCCGCATTTTTAACATGGAATCTGAACTTCCATGTATTTTTACCAGAACCGGAAGCCGGAAACATCTGCATAGAATTACGATCGGGAAGTCTCTTAGTATGGTTTTTCCATCAAAAGCCGAATTATGGTGAACCAGGTTTGGTTTAAATTCTTTGATTTTTTTGTAAAATGCCCAATAATCACGAATCCGGTCAGCTACTTTATAAACCAAATTTTCATTATCAGTTTTGCGGCCAACATAATAATTTGAAACGGTTATTTTTTTTAACAATTCATCATAAAGAAATGGCAAATGTGTCGGTGGGCCACCTTGTAAGGTAACAATGGGATTATTAAAAAGCACTCTTGATTCCATTTGTTGTTTAATTATGAATTGCAAAGAACTTTCAGGAAGAAATTAGTTTTCCATGTTTGATATATTTTGTAATCCGAAACAACTCATTAAAAAACCATAAATACAGTTTAGCATGAGAGTAAAAAATAGTTATTCTGTTTTTTCGTAATTTATTTTTCAGAAGTATTGCAGGATCGGCACTGACTTTTTCCAGGTCAATGAGAAAGTAGCATGAAAACCCTTGAACTATATAGGTAAAAGGGAAAAGATGTTTAATGAAATTTGCCTTTACAATACAGTTCCTGACTATTCTAGAATTTTTTCCAAAATTGACAACGACCATAAAAACTGACCGAAGTCTTTATGGCCAGTTTTGTTGTCACTGACAACACCGTCAATTAAGCTGCCTGAGAACAGTGTTTTTATGTTTTTAAATGTTGTAAATTCCGGATTTTTATAGATATCACGAAGCGGAATAACAAACCCTTTTTTGGGGAGATTTATGATTTCCTGTGGTAACCCTTTTCCAAAAGTATTTTTTAAAATATATTTTAGCTGAAAATTTTTCAGTTTTATCTTTTGATCGACATGCACCATATATTCAATGAGCCGGTAATCAAGAAAGGGAGTTCTTGTTTCAATTGAATTGGCCATACTCATCCGGTCGACTTTCACCAGGTAGTCATCTGGGAGATCATATTTGTAGTTTATATACATCTGTTTATAGAAATCGTCCTTGTAGTTGCAGTTTCTGAGGATGTCGCTGAAATAATCTTCAATAGGGATCTGATTTTTAAGAGAGGCTGTTAACTGTTTTATGCGCACCATTGGATAAAAACTGTGTCTGATAATTAATCTGTCAAGAAAACCAAGTTGTGATGTGTTAATAAAGGTTTTTACTTCGTTTAGTTTGCTAATAATGGAATTTTTTGATCGAGAGTTGAATGCCTTGCTAACCTGGTTGATAAATGTGATAAGATGTTTTTTATTCTCGAAGTATTTAAGCAACTTGATACCCAGGTATGTCTTGTATCCTGATAGTGCTTCGTCTCCGCCATCACCTGTAAGCACCATTTTTACATGGAGTTGTGCTAATTTGGAAACATAATAGGTTGGAATAGCAGATGAATCACCAAATGGCTCATCGAAGTAATGTTTGGTTATGTTTAGAAGGTCTTGGATATCCTGAAATGATACTTCACAAACATGATGGTTGGTCTTGAATTTATCACTGACAAGCTTAGCATAGTTACTTTCATCAAACAACTTATCATGAAATTTTACAGTAAAAGTCTGAACCTGCTCAGCGCAAATATCCGTCATGATGCCAACAATGGTTGATGAATCCAGTCCACCGCTCAGAAAGGCGCCAAAAGGGACATCGCTTCTGGTCCTTAGATTAACGGAATCGTTCAACAGATCAGTGAAACTACTGAAAACATCTTTCTCATTCCTGATCATGTTGTCTTCATTAATTTCGGGTAGATCCCAATACTTTTCATCTTTTTCACCAGATGAATCAATGGTTAAAAAATGACCAGGTAATAATTTATAAATGTTTTCAAAGAAGGTATAGGGTGCCGGGATATTTGAACAAAACAAATAGATTTCAATCAATTCAAGTCGTGGTGTTTTTTTAATCCCATATTGAAAAATTCCCTTTATTTCTGAGGAAAAAATAAATGTGTTATCAACCTTTGCATAATACAATGGCTTTTCTCCGACTCTGTCGCGTGAAATGATTAATTGCTTTTTTCGGTTGTCCCAAAGCGCAAGACCCCACATGCCATTGAATTTTAAAAAACAATTGGTTGACCATTCTTCATAGGCTTTAATAACTACCTCAGTATCAGAAGTTGTATGAAAATTATGTCCTTTCTTTTTAAGTTCTTCCCTTAACTCTTTATAATTGTAGATTTCACCGTTAAATGTCAGGATGATTTCCCGATCATCATTGAACATTGGTTGATTCCCGGTGTCAAGGTCAATAATGGATAATCTGCTGTGACCAAGGGCTATATTCTTATTTACATATATTCCTTTGCCATCCGGTCCTCTGTGCGAGAGTACATCAACCATATTGTTGAGCTTTTCAGCACTGGCATACCGAAGTGGGTCTAGATGAATATAGCCTGCAATTCCACACATTTTTTAAGGAAAATTTAATAAGTGAATATTTTGTATTTTGGTTACAGCTTATTGTTTTAGTAGCAGCGCTGTAAAATCAATTAACCTGTTTGCCTGAAACATATAGTTGAAATCGGCAGAAACAAGTTTCTGCCCATTCAGGCCTATGCGTTTCCGTTCTTGATGGTTGGATAATGCCTGAATGATTTTTTGGGAAAATGAATGGTGATCGCCTGGCTCGGCAAAATAGCAACTTTCTCCATCGCGCAGATAAAGTGAAATTTCACCTACATTTGTAACTACAACAGCATTGCCTGTTGCCAGATATTCTGCCAGCTTTGTCGGCAATCCACCCTCTGCCTGTTTGTTTTTGGGTCTTGAAAGTAAAAGCAATTCAGCATGCTGTAATATTGCGGGCATTTCATCCCGGTCAACTATTCCTGTAAAAACTATGTTATTGGAAAGATGTAGCCGGTCAATCTGGTCAAATAATTTTTTTAATTTTTCTTTTTCCCGTGTATCTCCGATCAGAATAAGCCTGATATCGGGGAAGGTGTTTATGACGATTGAAAATGCTTCAATCAATATATCCATTCCGTCTTTTTCCTCATACATTGTTCCACAATAAGCGATATATGGAAAATCCCACCTGCTTGTTAAATTGATTTCGGTCGAAAATCTTGTTGAATCGACTACAATTGGAACAATGATGTTGTTTTGTATTTTTCTGAATTGTTCAAAATAATTGCGAATATTGTAAGAAATAAATGAAATGCCATCAAATATCCATAAATCCAGATAGAAATTCAGTTTATACTTAATTTTCTGGCGAAAAGATAAATTTGTCTTTGTAATAAAATATGGATATTCACTGATATCCGTAATTAATTTGAACTTTGAAGCTTTTGCGCAAAGGAATATTGCAATTTTATCGGAAACATGTTCCGACTGAAGCATGATGATATTGGGTTGTGTTTTGCTTTTGAATGATTTTAGTAATGATGGAATGAGTAAAAGGGCTTTAATTCTGTTTAAATTATTGACAAATTTATTCTTGGAAGCTTTCTTTGTCAAATAGTTAATGTTAATGTTTTCAAAACTAATAGTCTGTAATGGTTTTAAATCTGTGCTGGGTTGGGTTACAACTATATTCACATTACAACCAAGTGACTTAAGCCCCTTTCCAAAGCATAATATCCGGTTAGCCTGTGCCCCGTTTTCTGGGATGAAAAAGCCAGAAATAATAATATAGTTGTATTTATTGTTCAATAAT
>CAIYES010000136.1 GCA_903925275.1 uncultured Bacteroidales bacterium | reverse complement strand
CTGGCTATTGTACGTTTCGTATGTCTTGATCCCGGCAACCAAAGCAGTAATAGCGGCTATGACCAGTCCTATTGGGTTCGCTGCCATGGCAGCATTCCAAAGCCATTGGGCAGTTGTTGCTAGCTTGGTGGCGATCGTGCCGTTTCCTTTCCAAATGGCAAGCAATTGCTCTTTGACGATCAGGTACTCAAGAACTATGGCATCCTTCATCTTCAAAAGGATTCCTTCTTTTAAGGTCAAGTTGTTCAAAATGGCAACCTGAATCGATCTTGTCTGGGCTGCAATGTAAACCCCTATAGCACCGGTGACAGCGATAAGCCCAATCCGGTATTTGTCAATCCATTCAGGAAGTGCCTTCAGCCATGCCACCAGGTTTACAACTGCACCGACCATTGATTTAAGAAATTCAGTAACTCCCGGTAAGGTGATTAACCGATAAAACTCTTTCCCAAGTTTATCCAGAGTAGCTCCCAGGGTTGTGTTCTTGTCGTTAAACTGCCTTAAAATTTCATCGGTGCCTTGTAAAGATTTACCTGCAAGGTCCACTTTCTGTTGGAGCATGGCGGTATTATTCCCCAGTTTGGCAAAAACTTCAGAAGCACCGGCCCCGGAAATTTCCAGTTCCCGGATCAGCTTTCCTAATATTGTGGCACCCTCACCGCCTCTTTTTGAACCTTCAACAACTTTCACGAAAGCGCCATAGAGATCGGTATTTACCAGCGTGGTAAAGTCTTTCAGCGGAATTCCGGCCACCTTGGCGAAGTCAGCGGTGTTGTAGGTCATCTTCATCAGGATCTTCGTCATTGCTGTTCCACCCCGTTCGGTGGAAACTGCAAGCTCCTGGAGTGTGGCAGAAATGCCCATCACTTCAGCAGAAGATAATCCAAGTGACATACCTACCCCGCCAATTCTGTTTGAAAGATCGACCAGTACCGGCGCTGTGGCAAATCCGTCGGCTCCCAGCACATTGATTGCATTACCCAAACGGAGCATATCGTCGGAAACCGCAGAAGTTTTCATGTCTGTCAGGACATTCCTGAGGGTGCCCATCTGGGTTGCAACCTCACTGGCACCTCCTTGAATTTCTGCGCCAAGAGCGACATTGAGTTTATCAATGGAATCGACAAACGGAAGGATATCTTTCTGGGCAATGCCAAGCTGACCAGCGACCACTGCCATTTCACGAAGGTCGCTGCGGGAAGTCCGGGTGTCGATCTTACCCAGTTCCGTGTTAAGTTTCTTGACTTCATCAACTGTCAGTTTTGTGGTCTTGCGAATATCAGCCAGTGAATCTTCAAGTTTAGCATTGCCCTTGATTATACCAACCACGGCAGCGCCGAACCCGATAACTCCCACGGTGATCATTTGAAGTACCTGTTGGTACTTGTTGGCCTGGTCGGCAAGTTTTGAAAAAGCACCTCCGGTCTGGTTTATTTCTACCCGTAGGTCTTTTAACCTGCCATTTACTTTCTGAAACTCACGCTCTTTTTCGCCAAAATCCTTTGAGTTGACATTCAGTTGGCGCAGCTCTGCATTCAGTTTTCTGGCTTCGGCCTCCAATTGTTTGAGTGTGGCATTGGCTTTTTCACCGTTAAATATGACGGTGGCTGTCGAAGTTTCGTTTTTAGCCATTGCTTATTGATTTATCGGATACATTCTCAGTTATGGCAATAACACCTCTATGACCATACTCTTTAGCAAAGATTTCGCTCAGTTTCATGACTTCAGCATGAAAGGTCTTTGAATACCACTTCTTAGGTCTTCTTCGATTTCCAAGCATCTTTCCGGAAAGTTTGCGTGAAGTGATTGATTCTTTCACGTCGCCAATCTTAACACCTTTGCCGACACCCATATCGACAAAGCGACCGTAATACTCAAAAAGCAGAGTAATTTTCAGCACATTTCCCTGTGCCGATGCGAGAATATTGTATTTGAAACTTTTAAGGAGCGTACCGGTATCGCCGACCTTATTGATGGCGAGTTTCTTCTTCCATTTGATGATGGTGATCTTGGCCCAGGCTTCGGCTATTTCACGTTCGGAAAGTTTAGATTGAGGCGTTTGCATTGAGCAAAGAAATGCTTAATGCAATAGGAATTAAAGGACAGCATTTAAAAATGTCTCAAACGTACAATCCTCGTTAACAAAAAAATCGGGATTTCATTTGAACGTATATCTAATTGGATTTCTCCCACCCTTTTTAATGTAAATCGATAAAGATTGATTCAAATATTTATCCCTGATTTTATCTTCCGCAACATTTCCAATAAATTCCCAACGGTCTCCGTTTGGTTGCCATTTTTCAATTTTATAAACCTCTCTTACAAGTCCTCTATATGAAGCAATAGCGTATTTTGCCTTATCCCGTTTGGCTCCAACAATCCAAGAAGCATGCGTTGAATCATACAGTTTTTGAGCTGACATTCCACGAGTAAAAAGACGGTTAATATTAATTAAAATACAAGGTTCGTCAATTGTCACAGCTTTTGCATCATAATGTTGAAAAACTTCATCAACAGTTTTCAATCCACGTTCCCAAGAATCATATCCTTTAACAGAATTTGTTAACTTCTCGATTCCTAATAAATCAATGACAGTACTTTCAATTTCCAAGGAAAGTTTTTCGTCAAGACCGTGTCGAAGTATATAATGCTCGACTTCCATTCCTTGAGATATGATCTCACGAATCAAATTGTATTTAGCATTTTCTGTTTCATTTTCTAAAGCACAATGTAGGTGCTGAAAAATTCGGTTGCCATTTCCTTTTCCAATATAAAAAATACTGTCATCTCTCGGGTCTTTCAACAAATAAACATAATACCCAATTCGTTCGCGAACTGCTTGTGAAAATTCCTTTATCATTGTTTTGCTTTAAATATTGAATATTCAATAAAACAGAACACAAGTAATAATAGTCCATTTGTTAAAACATAACCTGGTACGGAAAATTTAATAAATGAAAAAATTAGATTGCTTGTCAAAGCAATACCAAAAAATATCATTGATACTGTACGAATCAAAGTTGTAGATCGAGATAATTCAAAACTACTACCTAATCCTAAAATTAACGTTATGAGAATAAAGATTCCCCCACCAATAGAGAGCAGGAATTTATTTTCACTTTCATGAAAACTATAAAATCCATAGGCAATTAGCAAACTAATAGCAACTGCAATTAATGTTTTTATAAAATTAATTTTCATATAAATCTATTTATTGTCAAATGGTGGTGGAGACAACGCAACTATTTTCAATACTTCAGGTAATTTTTCTGCAATTTCCCACTTAGACATTCCTGGTTTCCAAATATATGTTTCTTTAACAACCTTTTTCTGCGAAATCAATCTGGCTAATTCTTGTTCTGAAAAAGGACCTGCTTGATTCCCTTCAATAATTACATAATAAAATTGTTGTGGTTGTGATTGCATCGGGTTCATAGTACCAGGAATGTGCATATTTGTAATTGCATTATTCATGGTTTTTACCATTTGTTGAGCTACAGCAATACTCATTCCGAATTCAACTAACCTATTAATTGAAAAGAAACTATCTTCATTCATAATCTTCAAATTAAAAATTAAACATTAGGTGGTGGCGGCGGGGGTGGCGGGGGCGGAACTGATCCGAATAAACTAGATAACTCCTGCACATTTCCTGCTATTTCCCATCCAGCCATCCCTTGCTTCCAAACATGAATATTCTTAGTAAGCTGTCCATTCTGAACCATTTGCTGCAGTTGCTGCCAATTGAATGGGCCTGCAGTTTGACCATTAATAGAAACACTGTATTGAATTTGGGGTGGTGGTGGTGGTGTGTTCTGTTGTTGATTCATATTTTGACCCATTTGGTTCATCATTCCTGCCATTTGATTTCCCATGGCTCCCCCCATCATCATACCTGTCATCATACCAGCTGGATTCATTCCTCCATCTCCCCCTGATCCAATATTCCCCATATTTCCCAAACTTTGAGCACCTGTCTTTAAAACATCGGTTTGCTGATCCAAAGCATGAGCTCCAATAAAATTTGTTTCGGTTTGTAATCTTTGTGCTCTCTGTGCTTCTTCTCGCTGAATTCGTAAGGTTTCTTCAATATTACCAGCATTTATTTGCTGTGTGTCCTCTAAATTTTTAATATTTACATCAGTTTGAGAAACTGTAGTTTTTGTGGTTTGCTCTGCTGTAATTTTTCTAAGTTCAGCGTATCCTTGTCCTTCTTTGTCAACTTCAATAGTTGCTAAGTCAAAACCTTTCAAATTAACGCCAAAATCAGTTTCAAGTCTAGCTTTAAGATAAGAAGCAATAATCTCATTTATTTCTAAAAGCTTTTTTTCCATCTGAAGCACTGGAATTCCTTTGTCTGCAGGAATATTTGTAATTACACTCTTAACATATTTGGTTACAGCATCTTTAATCTGTTTGTTAAAATCTTCCAACTCAAAATTTATCAAACGGTTGAGTTTTATAAACCCTTTATAGTCTGTAAGATTAAAGGTTATTGTTCCTCTCGCAGACATAGATACAGCAAAATCTAAAAACCTAGGGTCAAATACATCAAAATAGGGAATGCCAAATTTCACTTGAACATTGCCTGATAGATTTATAAAATAGATTTCTGCTTGAAAAGGCGAAGCACCACCAAAAGCCAAGCCTACGATACTTGATAGTACAGGGAAGTTGGCTGTTTTTATTGTTTGGTCGTAAGGTCCAACAATAAAATCTTGCAAAGAACCGTCTTTCTGTTGATAAACAAAAACGGCTAATTCACCATCTTTTACTCGCAAACTACTACCATAGCGAATTGCATTTTCTCTTTTTGTTGTATTGGCATCGCCAGAAGGACGCCATTTCCAAACAAGATATTCTTGCTCATCACAGCGGATCACATCCATTAATCCGCCTTCAGACTTATTTCCGAACAGCCCCATAGTTTTTGGATTTATTTAATTCCTAATTCTTTTGCGTAACTATTTATTTCCTCAAGAGTTTTTTTATCTTCTTTCATAGAAAATCTTGCTTTCATTACTATCTGTTCACATTTTGAAAACCAAGTCGGGGCCAAATCATTATGTGATTTATTCTCTGGTTGTTGTTTAGTCAAGAAATTCCCTTTCTGCCTGGCATTAGGAATGGCAGTTGATAAAAATTCTAAAATATCATCCTTTGTATTTGGAATTGGAAATCCAGAAATAATAGATTTCTTCCTTTCTGTAACTTTATCACCTTGTCCTAGACCTTTAGCCATTAGGCTTCCAAATGCCCCTACTATTGAATTATTTTCCTCTTTGCGTTCATTTTCACAAGCATTAAGCATTGCAAAAAGTTTTTGTATTGAAACATTAGCATCAACATTGCTAAACTCTTGTCCACAATCAGTACATTTGGTCTGAAATGACTGAACAATTGCACCACACGCCGGACATTTTTTTACATCCCCAAATTTATCAGATTTTGGCGCCGCAGTTGTTGTTATTGTTGGTGGTGGTTTCATGCTTTTTTGCTTTTCAAATAATTTCGCATTAAGCACCATCTCAAATTCATCAAGGTCAATTCCGAATGATTCTGCTTTTTTAAATAGGATTTGTTTTTCTTTTTCTGTCAACTCTCCATCCATGAGAGCCATTTCCATAAGATTTTCTAATTCTTCGTTGTACATAATAAATGGTTTAGAAGGTTCAACTAATCATAAGTCAATTGATCAATGTAATATACTGATATACTAAATATTGTACTTGCATTTACTTTTTTAAATAATCAGATATTCTTATTGAATTAATCAAATTAAGGCACTTTGCCAATCTGAGTGGGTAAATTTACTGAAACTATAGTAACGAACAACATGTATTGATACAAAAAAATAAAATATTTGACATTTTTCCGGGCATCAATCAATTACCTTATTCGCAAAATTACTGGAT
>CAIYES010000135.1 GCA_903925275.1 uncultured Bacteroidales bacterium | reverse complement strand
TACTTTTTATATCCTGAAAGTTGATTTCAGTTTTAGTCGGATGGATGTTAACATCAATGGTTTGAGGATCCACCTCCATAAATATAAAGTAGGATGGGACAGAATCATCCGGGATCAATTCCTTAAAAGCACCTTCAACGGCATGGTGCAAATAAGGACTTTTCATGAATCGACCATTGGTAAAGAAATATTGTTCACCCCTTGTCTTTTTTGCAAATTCGGGCTTGCCAATAAAACCGGAAATATTTACAAGAGCCGTTTTTTGTTCAACAGGGATCAAACGTTGCCCATATGATGATCCGTATAGGCTGGTTATTCGTTGTTTGAGATTTCCCGGAGAGACCTGAAAAAGTACTTTATCCTGATTAAAAAATGTGAATCCGATACCGGGATTAACCAACGCAACACGGAAAAATTCTTCGATGATATATTTTAATTCCAGTGCGTTTGATTTCAAAAAATTCCGTCGTGCCGGCACATTAAAAAATAGGTTTTTTACACTGACCGAGGTTCCATTTTGACAATTAACCGAGGATTGTTCTTTAAATTCAGTCCCGTCAATCAGGATGCAGGTTCCTATTTCATCTTCAAATCGTTTTGATTTTAGTTCAACTTGTGCAATGGAGGCGATAGAGGCAAGGGCTTCCCCGCGGAACCCCAGGGTGCGAATAGATAAAAGGTCTTCGGCGGTTTGAATTTTTGAGGTAGCATGGCGTTCAAAGCACATTCGGGCATCCCGTTCAGACATACCGCAACCATTGTCAATTACCTGTATAAGTGATTTACCCGATTCTTTAATGATCAATTTGATGTCGGTAGCCCCGGCATCGATGGTGTTCTCCAATAATTCTTTTACCGCTGAAGAAGGCCGTTGAACGACTTCTCCTGCAGCTATCTGATTTGCAACAGAATCCGGTAACAGGCGAATAATATCACTCATGTCAGCAAAAGTACCCATAATTTTTAAATGTTCAACGGTTGCTGTGATTACCTGAAAAATGGAGGTGAACAAAAAGGGTAGTTTTTGAATGCTGATTTTCCGGATACCGCGACATTGCAATACACTACTGGACCTGTTGAAAAACAGATTATTTCCATTGCATATTCATCCGAATGGCGTCGGGAAAAACAGACATAGCACTTCTCATTGAATTATCTTCAATGAAAAACTGATTTATTTGTCTTCAGAACTCAATTCTTCACCTTGACAATGATGAAGGGGTTATTCTGTTAAAATCTGGATTTATCCAGAACCGGAAACCTCATCTGAACAAGATAAAAGGCTCCATAGAATACCGCACTGAAAAATGTGGTTCCAAGAAGGTCATTCATGAAGAATGACAATCCGTTGGTTGTATCACGGAAGAAAATCAGGCCGGCCATGTAACATTCAACAAGGCCTGCAGCAGATTGTGGGTAAAATGGACTGGCCACCCATGATGCAAAATTGGTTATCAGAAAAAAGATAACTGCAGAAGAAAACGAGGCCAGCACGACAGATCCCACATTGACTTTTTTCCGGATTGTCATACCAATCAGAACCGTGATGGCAAAACCTAAATAAACTGCAGGCATATTGGCGTGCAGACCTATAACGAGATCGCTTATGAACATCGCGGCGATCGGAATAGCGAAAGCATATTGCTTTCTGTCGAAATAGGTACCAGCAAAAAGAGCCATGGCTGCAATCGGCGTAAAGTTTGGCCAATGCGGCAGCAGCCTTAATAGGGCTGCAACAAGAATAACTGAGAAAACAACAATAAATCTAGGATTGATAGATTTATATTTCATTTAATATATTAAGTTTAGAATGACACAAAAATAGTAAATCATTTTAATAAATGTCAAGTATACTGAAAAATAGTTTTTATTTTTGGCGAACAATCATAAAACCAATCTCTTAAAATGAGGACTATCGTTATCATATTTTCATTGCTGACTTTTTTTTTATTGGATGCCTGTATGGAAATGAAAAAAAATGCTGACTTAATTATCACAAACGGAGTAATTTACACTGTAGATTCATTAAACTCCCGTGCAGAAGCTATGGCAGTCAAGAATGGAAAAATATTAGCAACCGGTCTGGCGAAAGCAATATTAGAAGATTTCCAGGCTCCAGTGACATTGGATTTAAAAGGCAAGTCACTTTTTCCTGGTTTCATTGATGCCCATTGCCACTTTATTGGGTATGCACTGTCGTTGCATTATGTTGATCTTGCCGGGTCAACATCATTTGAGGAAGTTTTGCGCCGGTTGAAGATGGTGAAAATCCATGATCCTGAAAAATGGCTGGTAGGTAGGGGATGGGATCAGAACTTATGGGAGGATAAGAAGTTTCCTGATAATCGCCAACTAAATAAAATTTATCCGAAAACCCCTGTGATGTTGATACGGGTTGACGGACACGTTGTGCTTGCAAACCAGGAAGCCTTGAATATGGCCGGATTTGGCACAAAACACCTATTCAATGACGGACAGGTTGAGATTAAAAATGGCCAAATGACCGGTATTTTAAGTGAAACTGCAGCCGACCTGATGCGTGAAGCCGTTCCCCAGCCCAAAGGTGATGAGTTCGTTAGCCTGCTGAAAAAAGCCGAACAACAGTGTTTTGCCGTCGGCCTTACCGGCGTGAGTGATGCAGGGCTTGATTACAGCCAGGTCATGGAGATTGACTCGTTGCAGAAAAGCGGGATTTTGAATATGCACCTTTATGCCATGTTGACTCCAAATAAAAAAAATATCAACGAATTTCTCAGTAAAGGCCAATTTTCAACTGATAAACTGGATGTAAGATCTATTAAAATTTATGCCGACGGTAGCCTGGGAAGCAGAACCGCAAGATTAAAATCACCCTATGCCGATGCACCGGACAACTCTGGGATTATCGTCACCTCCCGGGATTCCATCATGGCATTGTGCAAACTAGCCTATGACCATGGTTATCAGGTGAACACGCATTGTATCGGGGATTCAGCTAACAAAATGATGTTGACTATCTATGCAACATTTTTAAAAGAAAAAAATGACCTTCGCTGGCGGATTGAGCATGCCCAGGTAGTTGACCCTGCCGATGTTCATTTTTTTGGCGAATATTCGGTGATTCCGTCAGTTCAGGCCACTCATGCTACTTCTGATATGTATTGGGCTGAACGGCGCCTCGGTAAAGAGCGGGTCAAAGGTGCTTATGCTTACAGAGACCTTATGAATCAAAATGGCTGGATAGCGAATGGTACCGATTTCCCGATTGAAAATATTTCGCCTTTGTTGACTTTTTATGCGGCAGTGTCACGTCAGGATTTAAATGGCTTTCCCGACGGGGGCTTTCAGATGGAGAATGCGCTTTCACGCGAAGAAGCATTGCATTCCATTACTATATGGGCTGCAAAAGCTGATTTTCTGGAAAAAATCAAAGGAAGTCTTGAAGTTGGTAAGGATGCTGATTTTATTATCCTTGATCAGGATATCATGCAGATTCCGATCAGAAATGTTCCTGAAGTAAAGGTTATTCATACTTTCATCAGTGGTAAAGAGGTTTTCAAACAATAAAAATTCTTTTGGTTATTTCAGGGCGTTTTTATAAAAAAACTTCCCAAAATCATCACCGCTGCCAGCTTTTTTCTTATTACGCTAGCAATTCCCTCCGTTACATAGTCATCTCCACTTTTCTTTCCAACCATCATCTGTGAATAATCATATTGAACATTCAAAGTGGAATGAATCCCCAATAACAAATCAGAATATTTTTTTTCCCGGTTATTAAAGGCATTCAAATAAAACCTATGTCT
>CAIYES010000134.1 GCA_903925275.1 uncultured Bacteroidales bacterium | reverse complement strand
CGTTGGCTCATCAAGGATCAGGAAGGTTGGTTCGGTGATCAATACTTTTGCCAACGCAACACGCTTGCGTTGCCCACCCGATAGTTCCCTGATTTTCTGATCAAGATCAGGCAACCTGAGCTGGGTGAGAATCTGCTTCACCCGTGTCTCGTATTCCCATCCCTGGATGGCGTCCATTTGTGCAATGGCATGTTCTATTTCTTCCTTATCTTCGCCTTTTATGACATGCTCATACGTAAGAATGGCACGCTGGATGTCATTTGAATGGGAATATACCTCCTCAAATACGGTATTTTCAGGCGACATGTCTGGCTCCTGCTTCAGGTATTCAAATGCGTTGCGGTTATACATGGTCACCGTCCCGGAATCGCAGGGTTCGGTGCCGGCAATAATGTTCAGCAGGCTCGTCTTACCTGCACCGTTACGGGCAATAAGGGCAACTTTCTGCGACTGCCCGAGTACAAATGAAATATTTTCGAAAAGGTTTTTTTCCCCGTAGGAACGGGCCAGATTTTCAACCTGAAGGATTGTGGACATGTATTGCGCAAGTATCCGGCAAAGGTAGGCAATATCCCTGTGAAAAATATACGGGTGAAAGCAAAGCTAAAACCAGAATTTTACATACATTTACGAAAAAAAAGATGCCGTTGCACAGCTATTTCGTACTGCTGGCTTTTTCCCTGCTTGGGTTAGTCCTTATCGTGCAGATTGCAGGCATGAGAGGCGACAGCAAAGAGATCGTCGGCGAACCTACCATTGACAAGTATTACTTCTTCTCTGGTAAAATAGCCCTGATTACAACCTGGGTCATGTTTATCCGAAAAGCGATCAGCCCTGCGCTGGGATACATAATCGTACCTGTGTACCTGCAATGGATTGCTGTCGGTCTGCTCTGGATTGGTGCAATCGTTACAGGATTCGCGTTGATCGGCTTGGGCAAATCATTAAAAATCGGATTGCCGAGAAATGCAACCACCCTGCAAACAAAAGGGATTTACCGTTTCAGCCGAAATCCTTTGTATACCGGGGTCTTCATTATCTCGGCAGCATCAGGACTCTACTTTCCCGACCTGATCAATGTTACTTTCGCAATTTACGGAATTTACATCCATCACACGATTATCCTTGGTGAAGAGGCCTTTCTTGCGCAACGGTTCGGTAATGCCTGGGAGAATTACACAAATTCAGTAAAACGCTATCTATAAGCATCATAATCTGAACCTTCAATGGGAATTCAACAAGTAGAGGAAAATCAAAATCCGGAATTGAGAAAACCAACCCGGCTTGAATCGATACACGCGGTTCTGGATGAGCTCTCTGAATCAAAAAGGAAGTTCACCACACTGCTCGACAACCTGCCAGGCATGGTATACCGGTGCCGCAATGACCATGATTGGACCATGGAATTTATCAGCGACGGCTGCCTCGAATTAACCGGGTATTCACCTTCCGACCTGGTTAACAATAAATTACTTTCATACAACGACCTGATCGTGCCTGAGGACCAGGAACGGATTTGGAACGACGTTCAGATGGGGTTGATTGCGGGCAAACCCTTTAATTTTGAATACCGGATAAGATGTGCCGACGGCAATATCAAATGGGTATGGGAAAAAGGCAAATGTCTCAGCAATGAAGGGGATGGCACCATTTACATCGAAGGGTTTATTTCCGACATTTCAGAATACAAACATGTTGAAAACATCCAGAAGGTTCTCCTCGAAATATCAAAGGCATCTTATACATCGCTCAGCATCGACGAAGTATTCAAATCAATCCATAGATACCTTGGACTGATCATCGATGTTGAGAACTTCTTCTTTACCTTGTATGATGAAAATTCCGACACGATCACCCTCCCCTTCCAGGTCGATTCAAAAGACAGTTT
>CAIYES010000133.1 GCA_903925275.1 uncultured Bacteroidales bacterium | reverse complement strand
GTTCGCAGGTGACAGAAATGGCAGACGATGAAGTTTTGAACTCTGTTTTGGGATTTGTGATTTTAATTTCAGGCGTGTATTTGACGATGGTTTCCAGGTTTACTGTGTTTTCCTGAAGTGTATTTGAAAACACCTGGCTCATCAGGTTGGGGGTGTACATCTGGTCGTAGGTAGCACTCAAAGGTATTTTCTGATCTCCTTTTACCCATTGCAGCTTTTCAATCGCACCGGGAGTTCCGTCCATTCTTCCGTCAGGAGTGACAAAAGCATAATCGTTACCAAAAAAATACAACCAGGCTTTAACCTTATTTTCGTTTACTGAATAAAAGTAGCTGACATTGTAATTGTCGGTAATCAACAGGTACTCACCATTTCTTATACTGGCAATATCGATTAATCTTTTAGCGGTTTTACTAAATATCATTCCGATCTTGCTATCCGTTGGTACAATTTCAGTCTGAAGTAACTTTCTGCCGTCTTCTAACCCATATTTCTTCAACAAATTGGAATCATTAATACAATACATGTAATGGAGATCATCTGAAAAAATGTACCTGGTATTCCACCCGATGTTAGAGATTAGTTTAAGAATTTTAATTTTGTTCTCCTCTGTAGTTCCGTAATAAGTAATCCAGGAATTGTCATCAACAGACATACCTCCGGAATTAATTTCCTTCGAATATCCTATTAATAAAAAATGTCTGGTATCGGGAGCAATAGCAAAATGATCGGTAAATAACATGCGAAAGTCTTTAGGAAAATCATTTTCAGATAATTGCCTGCCGTCTTTGGTGTCAAACATTAAAAAACGAGAGCTAACCTTATTTGTCACCAGGATTGCTGAATCATGATTACAGAAATAAGACCTGGATTTAAGTTTTTTGTCTGCTGTTAAATATTCAAATAAGATATTCCCGGTTTCTGTATCCACCATATTTCCATTTTCATACCAATACAACAATTTAGAACCATCGTGTGATACATCAATTGCATTAACTAAAAACGGTGCTTCAATTTCCTTGATCCTTGTTGCGGTTTCAATATCCCAGATTTCGATCCTTTTCTTATAGTCACCAAAAAGAAATAATTTTTTTCCATCTCCACTTAATTTCATTTTGTACATATCTTTATCTGGAGTGATCTGATTTATAAGCCTGAATGTCCTGGCATCAAAAATATTTACTGGATAACTGACTCCTTTTTTCCCAATCCAGTGGAAGGATTTAAAGACCAGTTTTCCATCCCTCGATGATACTGTTTTACTTTCTGTCGAACCTCCCCATGCAAGTTGATAATTAGATTCCAGGTAGATATTATTCTGTGCCTGGCCGGAGAAGAAAAGCCCTGCAATTGCCACTAAAAAAAACATTAAATATTTGCCTGAAATGGCAGAAGAGCTTTTTATTGCCATCATATCATAGGGTTTTTAAACTCAGGGTGAAACTTTCAGTAAAGATAATGTGAAGGTATTCACAACGCAAGTTTAATCGCTGTTTCATTTGAATATATTTGCCTTCCACACCTTTTCGATTCCTAAGAAATGGTTTAATAGAATATTTTCGCACATTGGCTCCGGCATTGTTTTTTTAACGAATTTAGCTTTGTGAATAATTCAGGTTAGAGGTTAAATAAGTTCATTACATAACAGTGCCATGAAAAGATTCCTCCCATTATTTCTGATCCTTTATTGCGCTGTGTTCATTGTTCAATGCTCATTTGCGCAGCCCACCGCTCCCTTACTCACCCTCAACACCCAAATGCATACAGGGATGATCAACCGTATCTCAACTGATGCACAAGGAAAATACTTTTTAACTGCCAGTCAGGATAAAACTGCAAAACTATGGGATGCTTCAACCGGAGAACTGATCCGTACCTACCGCATCCCCATTGATAAAGGCGCTGAAGGAAAACTCTATGCCTGCGCCATAAGCCCCGATGGCGCCACTGTTGCGCTTGGCGGGTATACCGGGTATGATTGGTTCCAGCAGCATTCAATCTATATTTTCAACGCCCAAAGCGGTGCCATGATCAGGCGCATTCCAGGTTTGCCTAATGTGCTTAAGGATATGGATTTTTCGTTCGACGGCAGGTACCTCGCTGCATCCCTGGGCGGGAAAGACGGAATACGCATCTTTGCGACAGACAATTGGAACTTATCCGCATCGCTCAGCGGATACGAAAAGGCTTCCTACAATATCTGCTTTGATCGCACCGGCAGGCTGGCGACTGTGTGTTTCGACAGAAAGGTAAGGCTTTATGATGCTTCATTCAATCTGATAGCCCAGACCGATCAATTGGCCGGAAGCCAGCCCTTCTCAATTGCATTCAGCCCCGATGGGAGCAAATTGGCAGTTGGATATGATGATTCACCGGTAGTTGAAGTATTTGATGGAGAAAATTTGCGCCTGCTCTACAGGCCTGATAATACCGGGGCAAATTCGGTTGATGAAAGGATTGAAATGCTCAGTTTTTCATCGGATGGCTCCTATCTTTACGGTGGCGGATATTACACAAAGTATAATAACGGCGTTTGGTGGAGGCAAATCCGTCGCTGGGGCAAAGGCGGCAAAGGCAGTTATATGGATATGGATGCCTGCCAAAATGGAGTGATGGATATCAAACCTTTGCCGGATCGTGAAATACTCTATTGTGGCAGCTATCCCGACTTAGGAAGAATTGGAGCAACGGGGAAGAAGCTGTTTTATAAAATGGCAGAAACGAATGAATATCGTGCAAAAGACAAATCGCATTTTAAAACTGACTACACCGGAAATTCAATTGCCTTTAAATCCACTGGCAAAGAGGCGATGTGTTTTTCAATAACTTCTAAAAGTCTGAGTCCTTATACAGGCTTTGCAGGCGAAGAATCCTTCACAGACCAATCCGGTAACCTGACCATTACTGATTGGAACAATAATGATTCGCCAAAATTGAACGGAAAGAATCTTCCTTTTCTTAAACAATACGAAAACTCACAAAGTGTAGACATTTCAAAAGACCGGAATAACATTGTTTTCGGAACGGGTTGGAATATTTACTGTCTTAAAAGTACCGGCGATCAACAATGGAAAATTCCGGCATCCGGGATGGCCTGTGTAGTTAATATCACCGGGAATAATAAAACAGTGGTAGTCGCCTTTGGCGATGGGACCATCCGCTGGTTCAGAATGAGCGACGGCAAGGAGTTACTTGTCCTGTTTGCTGACCCGGATAATAAGCGGTGGGTGCTCTGGACCCCTTCGGGGTATTACGATTGCAGCGCCGGGGCCGAAGACCTTATCGGGTGGCACCTCGACAACGGAGCAGACAAGGAGGCTAATTATTACCCCGCGTCAAAATTCCGCAACACTTACTACCGCCCCGATGTGCTCAAAAACATCCTCGAAACACTTGACGAAGATGAAGCCCTTCGCCTGGCAAACCTCGAAAACAACCGCAAATCGCAAAACACCGATATTACCAAAATGCTGCCACCAACGGTGAACATTACGTTCCCGCAGTATGGACAGGAGGTAACCTCCACAACCATTACCATAAAGTACACCGTTCAATTACCGAACAATGAGCCCGTGGTTGCTGTAAAAGCATACATCGACGGCCGGCCCGTAGAGACACAGAAAGGTTTTAAACCCGTTGGTCAGCAGCAGGAGATAACAGTGACCATCCCCGAAAAAGATTGCAAAATCTCGGTGATTGCCGAAAACAAATTCGGTTTCAGCGATCCTTCCATTGTGAGCGTGGTGTGGAAAGGCAGCGCGAGTAACGAAGAAATTCTGAAACCCAAACTGTATGTCGTCTCCATCGGTGTGAGCGTTTACAATAACCCTGACCTCCGGCTTGGGCTTGCGGCTAAAGATGCCACCGACTTTGCCGCAGCCTTTAAATCGCAGAAGGGACTGCTTTACAGCGACGTAATATCAAAAGTGCTCACCGACCAGCAGGCTACCAAAGATAACATCCTCGATGCGCTCGACTGGATCCAGCGCGAAACAACCAGCCGCGATGTGGCCATGTTGTATATTTCAGGCCATGGCATGAACGACAATGCAGGGGTGTTTTATTATCTGCCGGTAAATGCCGATATAAATGCCATAAAACGCACATGTCTGATGTTTGCAGATATAAAATCTACCACCATGTCGGTAGCCGGAAAAGTGCTGTTGTTTGTTGACGCATGCCATTCGGGCGATGTGATGGGAAAAAACAGTACCCGGAAATCGGCGGATGTAACCGCTCTGGTCAACGATTTATCCTCCGCCGAAAACGGGGTGGTGGTTTTCACCTCTTCAACAGGCAGGCAATACTCGCTCGAAAATGCTTCCTGGGGCAATGGGGCATTCACCAAGGCCCTGATAGAAGGAATCGGCGGCAAGGCCGACCTGTTCGGCAAAGGAAAGATTACTGTGAAGAGCCTTGATGCGTATGTGGCCGACAGGGTAAAAGAACTGACTACCGGAAAGCAATCCCCTACAGCCATCATCCCTGATGGTGTACCCGATTTTCCAATTGCAATTATCAAATAACCTGAAATACCCATACGAACAAGGTTCATGCAAACCGTGAATGATAATTATGGGTATTCCATGTGACCATTAAAATAGAAATTATTAACACATGAATCGTCAAATCGCTGAAACCAAATTCACCTCATATGAAAACCCTTAAAATTTTGCTTTCTTCATGCTTCATTGTTGTCTGTTCATTGTTCACTCTTCACTGTGCTGTGGCCCAGTCTCCGTCCTGGCTCGATTTCACACAGCGCAAACTTGCTTATCCCGATGCGCAATATTTCACCGGATTCGGCACTGTAAAGGTTAATAAGGGTGAATCTGTCGACGAAAAGCTTAAAACGGCAGAATCGTACGCACGACAGGGGTTGAGCGAGTCGGTGAAAGTAACGGTTCAGAGCATGGTTGTTCACCAGGTTGAGGAGAAGGACAGAAAAATTGCCGACGATTACAAACAATCCGTAACGTCATTTTCCAATGTAAACCTTTCAGGACTGAAAAATGAAACCTGGTTTGATAAAAAAAGCAAAACAGCCTATGCTTTTGCCTGGGTAAACAAGGAAGATCTGGCTGAAGTGTATCAAAAGCTGCTGAATCTGCATACATCCCAGTTGGATAGCAAGCTTAGGGAAGCTAACCAGCTTTTCGCCATCGGGCAAAAACAAAAAGCCCTGGAAATTTACAACACATGTTTTCCACTTGTCCGGCAAATGGAAGAAGACCTTGTGATGCTTGTGACCATTGGCAAAAGCCCCGGAGGAAACCTGCCGGGAGATTACGAATCGCAGATCAGCACTGCCATTTCAGGGATTCAGCAAAACACGAACCTGAACCTTGATGAACTGTGCCAGTTGCTTGCCGGGAGACTGAGCGAACAATTGGGGAAGTTTACCCCGACCATCCGGTTGATCCCGTTTACCTATCAGGACAGTAAGATGGCCAGTGAACTTTCAGCCAGGTTTCTCACCCTTTTTGAGCAGAAACTGACCGACCAGGGATTAAGTGTTTCTACCATGGGAGGACAAAATTCAGGAAATTCAATACTGCTCTCAGGAACTTACTGGGAGGAGGGTGATTATCTGAAGTTCATTGCCGTTGTGAAAAATCCTGAAAACGGTAAAACCCTTGCCAGCGCTGAGAACCGGATTCCCAAAAGTTGGTTGCAGGCCAACAATCTGGCATTTAAACCCGAGAATTTTGAAGATGCCATGCAACGGATGAAGGTGATGACCAAAGACGAACTCATTGGCGGC
Organism: uncultured Bacteroidales bacterium; assembly: GCA_903925275.1. Classification (GTDB taxonomy): domain Bacteria; phylum Bacteroidota; class Bacteroidia; order Bacteroidales; family FEN-979; genus CAIVAT01. Next base: position 12,643 of record CAIYES010000133.1, on the reverse strand, counting down.
GGTTTACTGCTGAATGTATGGACCAACAAAGGGGATGAAAATCTGTTGTTTACTGAGGGAGAAACGATGAAGTTGTCGGTCAGGGTCAACCACGAATGTTATCTCCGTTTCATCTATTATTTTTCCGATGGCACGAAAACATTGCTTGAAGACAACTATTACATCCCCGGCGATCAGGTAAACAAAGTAGTTACCTTGCCTGCCGATTTTACGTGTTTTCCGCCATTTGGCGCTGAAACGCTGCAGGTAGTGGCACAGAATGAGAAACTCCAGCCATTGCAGATAAAAGACCAAGACGGATATAAGATCATTCTCGAAAATACCCAGGCAATCGTAAATACGATCAGAGGGTTTAAAAAAGACAGCGATCAAAAATTATTTGCGGAGAAGAGGCTGACGATAACCACGATTAAGAAATGAATGTGCTGATGTGCTAATGTGCTAATGTGCTAATGTGCTGATGTGCTAATGTGATAATGTGATGATTTTTTTGCTTTTGATACCTTTGTGGTAGGTTAATATGGAACCCATGAAAACTACTTTTCTTTCTTTCCTGCTTTGTTCATTGTTCATTGCGTATGGTTCTTTTGTCTCAGCTCAGCAACGGGGGATGAAGCCGGTGCAGGTAACGGTGGAAGGCGTCACAACTACTTTATATCAACAAAGCCACGCCCTGTTGATCGGTGTGTCGAACTATTCAAATGGATTGCCTTCCCTGCCGGGAGTACAGGGGGATATCACTGCGGTTGCGTCAACTCTTGAAAAAACCGGATTTGATGTGACGATCGTGATGAATCCTGACCGTGCCGGGCTGGACAGGGCTTTCAATGATTTCATCGGAAAATACGGTCAGGATTTGAACAGCCGTCTGCTCTTCTATTTTGCAGGTCATGGATACACTAAAAAGATGTCGTATGGCGATGAACTTGGTTTTCTGCTTCCTGCCGATGCTGTTGATCCGAACAAAAATCCCAATACCTTTCAAAGCAGGGCTTTACCGATGACCCTGGTCGAAACCTATGCCCTTCAAATCCAGTCAAAACATGCCCTGTTCCTTTTTGATGCCTGCTTTTCGGGTGCGGTTTTTTCACCCAGCCGGGCTATTCCGGAGGTAATCACCTATAAAACCACCCAACAGGTGCGCCAATTTATCACCAGTGGCAGCGCAAATGAAACCGTACCGGATCAAAGCATCTTCCGGCAGCAGTTTGTGCGGGCGCTGAACGGCCTTGGTGATCTGAATAACGACGGCTACCTGACCGGCTCTGAATTGGGCGAATTCCTCCAAACCAATGTCGTAAATTATTCGTACAACACCCAGCATCCGCAATATGGCAAAATTCGCCGGCAAAACCTTGACCAGGGAGATTTTGTATTTGTGATGAATGCCGCTGCAACGCCTGTATCGATCACCAATCAAACCCAACCGGTAAAAAAACCAATAGTCATTGAAGAGGCACAAATTTCAGGAGCCATTGAACTTTCCACCGAACTAAGCGGTTCGCTATACCTTGATGGCGATTTTGCCCGTTCGGTAAATGCAAACAGCCGTTATACCTTAAAAGATCTTTCTGTTGGAGAACATACGCTTAAAATCACCGGCGACGAAACCTGGGAAGGGATAGTTATGGTCGAGCCAAACGGCCTTGCAAAAGTGGATGCAAAGAAAAAAGCCAGCGAACAGATGGCCAACATGGTTCTTGTCGTAGGCGGTACCTTTCAGATGGGCAACAACGATGGCGACGCTGATGAAAAGCCCGTACATTCGGTAACATTGAGCGATTTTTATATCGGGAGGTATGAGGTAACCCTGGGACAATTTAAAAAATTTGTTGATGAAACAGGCTACCAGACTGAAGCCGATAAGGATGGCGGAAGCTCAATATTGACCGGCAGTAAATGGAAGAGTACCGATGGGGTTAACTGGAAATGCGATGAAGCAGGAAACATTCGCACCCAAAGCGACTATAACCATCCGGTGATCCATGTGAGCTGGGACGATGCCAATGCGTATTGCACCTGGCTGAGCCGGAAAACCGGCAAAAAATACCGGTTGCCCACCGAAGCTGAATGGGAATATGCCGCCAGAGGGGGAAATAAAAGCAATGGCTATAATTTTAGTGGAAGCAACAGTTTGGGCGATGTTGCCTGGTACTATGAAAATTCCGATACAAAAACACACCCGGTAGGACAGAAACAACCAAATGAGCTGGGATTATATGACATGACAGGAAATGTATGGGAGTGGTGCTGCGATTATTATGATGAGCATTATTACAGCAGCAGCCTGTCCGCTGATCCAAAGGGGCCTTCGTCGGGGTCGAAGCGCGTGAACCGCGGCGGCAGCTGGCTTGGTGATGCTTGGAATTGTCGGGCGGCGATCCGCGTCAAATACAGTCCACCCTACCACTTCAACGACTTAGGCTTCCGCCTTGTTTCACCCAGGTAAACAGTGGGAATTCGTCCATCCTTTTAAGCTAAACAATGTACACCAAAGAAGGAGAGGGACGAACGACGGCCAACTGCAATAAATGGAAGAAATTGAAGTAGAAACTATCTATTGCCGTTTGCTTCAGCAGACGGAATATGAAAGGAATATGAAAGGAATATGAAAGGAATATGAAAGGAAGATGAAAGAAAGATGAAAGGAAGATGAAAGGAAGATGAATGGAATCATCGCACTATTTTTATATCTTTGAAGACATGTCATAACACATCATTGAAAATGACCAGCCATATCTGCAAAATATTATTTTTTTTATCATTGGTTTGCGCCCATTCGTTTGCCTATACACAAGGAACCTGGGAGCGCGTCAACATACCCACAAACCAGTTTTTAAAATCAGTTTGTTTTGTAGACAGTCTGTATGGCTGGGTTGCAGGCGATTCAGGAACGATGTTGCATACAACCGATGGCGGAGCCACCTGGATCCATCAGGATACCCATGCTGACAACGAGGTTGTTGACGTGTTTTTTCTTAACCGGAACCTGGGCTGGGCATCCTCTTACAAATACGCAACAAGCCCATACGGCACGGTATTGCTGAAGACCACCGATGGCGGAGCAAGCTGGCAAAGCCAAGCCTATCCCACAGAAAACATTTTCATAACGTGTATCCTTTACCTCGATTCGCTGAATGGATGGATGGGCGGTAAGCCACATGCACTGGTAAAAACGACAAACGGGGGAGTCACCTGGACCCAGGCAGCAATTGACACCTCTACCCTTGCATTTTTTCCGGTTCTTGGCATACAATTTTATGACGGGCAACACGGCTATGCCTATGGCGGAATATTTGACATTGCAGGTGTTATTTGGCACACTTCAAACGGCGGAGATATGTGGTATGCCATTGATCCTGCCGAGGCCCCTGCCGATGAGGTTCATGGGATGCATATCTTTGATTCCCTTCATGCCATGGGGGCAGGAGGTGACCCCGATTTTGGCTATGGCGTTGGTATGATCCGCACCTCAAACGGCGGACTGAGCTGGAATTACGATGAACTTGACATCCAGGGCTATGCATCCGATCTCGACTTCAGGGATGCAACGGAGGCATGGGCTCCGCTGGGAACGAAACGAAAGTTGATCTATAGCCTGGATGCAGGAGTGACCTGGTCGCCGGTTCCGACGCCGGATTCTACGGTTATCTATGACATGACTTTCCCCGATTCAAACCATGGATTTGCAGTAGGAAAAAACGGAGCTTTTATAAAATATCTTCCCCCGGTCATTCCATCGGTTACACCTGTTTCATTTAAACCAGATGACTTTTTCATATACCAGAATTATCCCAACCCGTTTACCATTTCCACCAAAATAAAATACCATATTCCGCTCACAGGAAAATACAGCACTCTCCTTTCCCAAATTCCTGTTGGTTTTATCGAGATAAAGATTTGTTCTGTCCTGGGAAATGAAACAGCCACAATAAAAAATATTGATATCTCACCGGGAGAACATGAGGTGGAATTTAAGGCTGAGAATTTGCCGGGTGGCATATACCTCTATCAACTACAGCTTATTTCGGCAGGGAAAACAATTCAACTTGCGCCACCAAAGAAATTTAGCTTACTGAAATAGCTACCCGAATGACCCCACCCCATCCCCTCCCCTTGAAGGGGCAGGGAGAGAGGTCATAAAATATTAAAAACTGTACCCCAGATTAACCGAAATAAAATAATCCCTTGGTGCACCCGCTTCATAAAATCGCTTATCGGCTGAATTGGTATTTGTGAAACCAACATACACTTCATTGAAAATATTATTTACGCCTCCGGATGCCATCATGTTGAATTTTCCAAATTTCATTTCCATGCCCAATACACCATTCAAAAGGTTATAGGCCTTTGTCTTGCTCGTGTTTGCATCATCAACCCAAAGGCCACTGATACCCTGATAGCTGGTTTTTGCAAATACATTGAAGTGATGGCCAATCGGGTGTGAATATGTGAGCGACAGATACACATTGTGTTCAGGAATACTCGGGACAATGTTGCCTGAAAAATCCCGGTCGGTTTCAGTAAAATCCCCCAAAGAGTCTTGTTCAATGGTTCTGGCCATATACGACAAATAAATGAAATCGGACCAGGTGTAGGTCACCCCAAGGTTAAGCCCCTGGTATATTTCAAGTTGTGCACCCAGCTCAATCCCGAGCCTGTTTGTTCTGGCGGCATTTCTGTAAAATACATCACCTAAAACCTCATAGGGAACAATTTCATTATTGATGCGAATGTTGAAGAAAGTTGCTTCAAAACCGAGTCTTTTGAAAAAATCCTTATCCCATCTAAACATGTTCCCTTTTATCCCCAATTCAAAATTTTGTGATTCCTGAGGGTTGAGATCCTGGTTAAACAGGTTGGCCGGGTCAGGGCTATCCAGTTCATTGGCGGCCGGAGCGTCAAAACTCCAGCCAAAGGAGGTGTAAAGTGCAATGATGGGCGTTAACTTGTAATTCAACGCTAGTTTCGGTGTAAATCCGTTGAATGGCCTTTTGTCAGAGCGCGATGGCAGGGTCTCCTCTGTCTGGTTATAGGCGAGGTTATCGTAACGGGCGGTTAACAACACGAACATCTTTTCCTTCAGAATTTCAAAATTGTCGGAAATATAGAAGCCCTTGTTTGTGATATCATCACTGATCACCTGCAGTATCTGGTCTCCTCTAGTCCCGTGGATGTTCTCGTAATATTCGGTCCTTGCCGGCTGTGTAAACAGGTCGCCGCCGACTGAAAACTCATTATACCGCTTACCCGGCATCGATTTGTGAATATACCTGCCACTCAGTCCCAATCCATACCTGTTGATGATCCTGTAATCTTTCGCAGTACGTTCGAAAAACTTAATGGTACCATAAGCTGTGATTTCAATTTCATTGTTTAGATTTCCGCCAAAGGTGGCATCGTACCGTATGCCTACCCTTCCCTTGGTGGTAATCCGCTTTTCATCACGATCAATTGAACGTTGGTCTGCCTGAAAAGGGTCCTTTGCAAATTCCTCCTTTGTTAACGACCCCGGAAGTTTGATTGCTCCATCTACGAAATACCCGAGGATGGAAAGTTTGGTATGTGCCGAAGGAGTGGCTTCAAACACCATGTTCAGGATGTGCCAGTATTCACTGTTATGCTGACGGTAGCCATCATAATTTACATAACTGTATGCCGTGAGGAAACGGTATTTTTCAGTCTTTACAGCAGCTTTGAATCCATTTTTATGCAACCCGAATGATCCGAACTGGTTAAACTGGATAACCAATGACCTGTTAAAATCCATGTCGTTTAAAAAGTTGGCAACTCCTCCCGGGGCATTCGTATATAAAGAGGATGCATTGCCCTTGACAATTTCGATCCTGCCGATGGAATTAAAATCAAGTGCTTCCAACCGGGTTTGGCCGTCAGGTTCCGATTCGGGAATGTCGTCAAGGAGGATCCGTACGCCCCTCACACCTGAATTCGACCGGCTGCCGAAGCCCCTGATAGAGAATCTGACATCATGGTCACCGTAACGCGATTGTAAAAACAACCCTGGTACCGATGAAAGCATGTCATTGGCTCCGATTTTTCGGTCAAATTTATAGCTGACGGAATTTATTCGTACCACCGAATAGGGGATATCGATGATCCGCTTCGCCACCCTTGTCGCAGTAATTACAACCTCATCCAATTCACGGATCGTTGTATCGGCAGGTTTGACCGCTTTGCCGGCAAGATCGGTTTTCTGAGAAAAACCACGCAGGCTCGCAACTGTCGTTAGTGCCAAAAACAGGAATAATAGATATACAGGTTTCATTTTGCAGATATTAGCCAAGCCTGAATTATTGGATAAGCTTGATGATATGCTGATGAGATGCCCTGAAATATTCCCGGTAATAAATCGGGTCAAGCGTATCAGAAACAATTATGAGCCTTCTCCGAAAAATGAAAAGAGTTTCCGGAGAGGACTTAATTACTTTACTTCTAGCAATTCCACATCAAAAACAAGGGTTGAGTATGGCGCGATTTCACCCATATCCCTGTCGCCGTAAGCGAGTTTTGAAGGGATGATCAGGGTAGCTGTTCCACCTTGTGCCATCAGGGCAATACCTTCGTCCCACCCTTTAATGACCATGCCTTTCCCGATTGTGAATCCGAATGGCTGGTTACGGTCACGTGAAGAATCGAACTTCGTTCCGTTGAGCAAAGTACCGATATAATGGACTTTTACTGTTTTTCCGGCCATTGCCTGCGGACCCGTTCCCTTTGTCTTTTCAATATAATAAAGTCCGGAAGCAGTAGGTTTTACGGTGATTTTGTTGTCGGTCAAATATTTGTCAATCAACGTGGATTCCTCATTGACGGAAGGTGCTTTTTTCTCCATTTCTTTCTGTTTTTCTATTGTTTGTGCTTTTTCATAATCGGCTTTGGATTGTACATCCAGTATTTCAACTTCATAAACAAGTGGTGCGTAAGGCGGTACGATTGCTGCACGACCAACTTCACCAAATGCCATTTCGTATGGAACAACTACTTTTGCTTTTTCACCTTTCTTCATTTTTGCAATGGCTTCCTCAATTCCGGGAGTGCCGAATTTGGTTCCGTACTCACATTTAATTGGTTCATTCGTTTCGTATGATGAGAAAACCTGTTTGCCATCAATCAATGAAACGGTCAGATGAAGTTTGACCATGCATCCCGTATCAATCTTTATCCCGTCTCCACTGACCGATGGAACAATATATACGCCGGAAGCAGATGGCTTAACTGTAATTTTATTGTCGGTGAGGTACTTTTGCATGGCATCTTCTGCCTGCTTCTTCATTTTAACGGGATTGTCGATGGAAAGAAGCGTTACATTAAATTTGATGGTCGACTTGTCGGGGATCGCTTCAGGCCGTTTTTCCATTTTGAAGGTTATCAGGAAAAGGGAATCAGCATTGATAAAAAAAGTGCCGCTGTCGCCAGGCGAAAGCATCCTGATGCCTTCATAAAGATCACCCGGAAAATCTGACAGTGGAAGCTGGAACCTTACAGGTGCACCTTGTAAATTCGTTTTATTGTCAAACAGCAAGGTGTCCTTACCATTGATTTTTGTTGCATATTGCATGTCAAGGGAAATCCAGTCACCAATCCTGGGTTTGACGGTATCCTTGCCGACTTTGTAGAGCTGATAACCTAAACCGGAGGTGGATTTCTTAACATCAGTAGCTGTTTGTGAATATGTATCAAAACAGAACAGGAATCCAATTAACAAAAGCATGCTGGTTTTCAAATATTTTCTCATGGAATATAAAGTATTATGAATGAATAAATGATTTTTGCAAAGTTACAATTTTTGATCAATCCATGGCTTTTGATATTTACAATGGAAAAAGACTATCAACCGGCAATCTGCCTGGAATCCTTGATTTCAGAGGAATCTGGATTGATGACCACGGTCTATTTCAGATAAATCATCCGTTTGGTTTCGACCCTGTCATTCACTGTTAACCGGTAAAAGTAAACACCGCTTTCAAAAAGCATGGGATTTCTCAAACTCGCCGGCGAAAAAACAACTTCGTGATACCCCGGAAGCTTGAGTTGATTTACCAGATCAGCGACTTCATTTCCTAGAACATCGAAAATTTTCAGAGAAACAAAACCCGTTGAAAAGGTTCTGAACCCTATTTTTGTGCTGAGGGTAAAGGGGTTTGGATAATTCTGAAAAAGTCCGGCATTTGAGGTAATATTGTTCTCTTCCACGGCATTGATACTTGAAAATTCAATCGGGACACTCCATATCTGGTATATCCCGGAAGAATTATCCATCCATACCGTCCAGATCGTTGAATCGGTTGATGTAATGTCAATGATGTCGCCCTGATATCCCTGTCCTAATCCGCCAATGGGGGCAGGTTCAAAATGATGATCACTTATCTCATATTCTTTCCAACTGTTTCCGCCATCACCCGACCGGGCCAGAAAAACACCTGTCGAATCGTTTGTTGTAGTCCGGTCATCATAAAAAATAATATTGACAGCGCCGAATTTATCAATGTGAATGTTTGGAAAGTACTGTGTTTTCCCATTATTAACCGGATCCTGATTGACCCTGATTCCCGCTGACCATGTTGATCCGGCATCGGTTGAACGATATAAGATAATATCCGGATCGCTTCCTGCGGGGGCAAGGTCTTTTTGCCCGGTAACAATGTATATCCAACCTTTCCTGGGTCCGTTGGTGGTATCTACAGCCATACTAGGCAATCCGTTTACCCGGATATTGTTTTTATTTGCCAGTACACCGGTTATCCCGTTTACGGTGAAGGCGTTTTCAGTTACATGCCAGTCATCACCCCCGTTTATTGACGAACCAAATCCGACCATGATCTCTTTGAAGGGAGAATTTTCGGTTACACCTGCCCAGCAGAGATATACCTCTCCTTGCGGACCGAGTGCCAAATCACCGCCGGCACTTCTGTTCGACGGATTGTTTACCTGTTTGGGCGTACGCCAGGTCTGGGCTCCGTTATCGGTATTTGCAAACATCAGCGGGAAGGGAAGTGCGAATTTTACCCATGCAGCATAAGATCTGCCATAATGTGAACTCGCGGGGTTTGCATCTGTGGTCAGGGTAGCACGTTCCAGGTCGTCGGTGGAAATTACTTTTTGTGACGACCATGTCTGACCATGATCGTAGGAATAGTGGGAATATAAGCCGACAAAAGGAGATCTTCCTAACCGGGTGATAACGAATGTGCCATTTTTATCGATTAGAATACCGGGATCACCACCATGAAAAGCAATGGGTTCGCCGGTACAGGTATCATTCCCCTGCCAGCTTTTGCCGCCATCGGTGGTCGTATAAATTCCTTCACTTATAAAGAAGGGGACAAATGTAATTGCATTGCAGGCTGCAAAAAGGATGTTCTTGTCAACCGGACTTTTTACCAGGAACACCTCTGTCTGGTTCACGTTGCTGGGGTAGATTCTGAAGTTTTTGCCAATTTTTAACGGATAATCATGGCCCGGATCAGGCTGAGCGAGTATTTCAGAAATGGCAAACAAAATGAAAAACGACAGTTTTACTCTTCTCATCGGTGTGAATAGTTTCCTTAAAAAATATACCCGAAATTTACTGACAAAGAGAAATTCCTCGGGCTTCTCGCATTATAAAATCGATAATCGGCAGAGTTTATATTCAAATTTTCGACATAAACCTGGTTGAAGATGTTATATACTCCTCCGGCAACTTTACAGATAAAGTGGCCGAATTTAATATCAAATCCCAACATTGTATTTATCAGATTATATGCATCAGTTTTGCCAGAATTGGCATCATCAACCCAAACCCCACTGCTGTTCAGATAACTTATTTTAGCAAATATACCGGTTTTTTTCCCAATGGCGCGTTGATAAGCCAGTGAGAGGTTCAGCGTGTTTCGGGCAACATTGGGTTCCATATTGCCTGAATAATCATTGCTGACCGGCAAACTGGTTGAGTCGTCTAGGTATTTGGCAATATATGAGTTGTAAAGAAAATGAGAAAATGTATACGCCATTGCGAAAGTAAGATCCTGATAAATTTCCAGTTCGCCGCTTAAAGAAACTCCAAAACGGTTGGTCTTAGATGCATTTCTGTAATAGTAATCCCCATACACTTCATACTGTACAATTTCATTATCCATGTTGGTTCTGAAAAATAGAGCTTTAAACTGAAGCGTATTAAAAAACAAAGCAGGCTTTTTTTTCGCAAAGGTGCCGGTAATCCATGCTTTCAGGGTTGTTGATGTTTGTGGTTTGAGATCCTGGTTATATAAAAAGGCAGGAACAGGGCTTTCGAGTTCCTTATCGGTCGGATTTTTAAAATTCATTTCCCAGGATACGCCAAGGGTTATCGGAGGTATTACCTGGTAATTCAAAGCAATTTCAGGAGAAAAAGCATGATACGGTTTTGTGTCGGAACGGGAAGGAACTGTCTCTTCGGCAACACTGTAAATGACATGTTTATATCTCCCGGTCAGCAACACAAACAGTTTTGTTTTAACAATTTCAAAGTTCTCCGAGATAAAGCAAGTTGCTATGCTGGTTTTTTCAACCTCGATTTGCTCAAGGTTGTCACTTCTTTGCCCGCCAAAGTTTTCATATTCCTCTTTTCGTTCGGGTTGGTGGAGCAAATCACCTCCTGCCGAAAATTCGCTGTTCCGGTTCCAGAACCGGCTGTTATTATAATATCTGGCCGACAATCCCATAATATACCGGGTGGTTATTTTGAACTCCTTAGTTACGCGTTCAAAATACTCGATCGACCCATTCCCAGATATCTCAAATTGCTGATTAAGTGATTTGCCGAAATTAACGTCATATGTTATTTCAACCTGCCCCTTGTGCGTGATCCTTTTTTCATCGCGGTTCACTGAACGGGGAGCTGCACCGTAGGGCAAACTGTCGAATTCTTTTTTTGTCAATGATCCCGGATTTTTGAGAATGCCACTGATGTATTGTCCTGTAATCTGAAGCGTTGTATTTCCGGATGGGGCAGTTTTAAACAGCAGGTTGAAGGCGTGGTTAAATTCGTTGTTATGTGGCCGGTAACCGTTGAAATTCCGGTAACTATAGTTAGTCATCAGGTTCGATGCAGGTAACCGTATTGATGCTTGTATACCATTCAGAAACAACCCAAAGGAACCGAATTGATTGAACTGTGATATCGTATCACCGTATCGGGGTATTGCATGGGATGGAAAGGTTGTCGTATCGGCAGGTTCTGGTACCTCCGGAAAAGTTTTATTGCTGACAATGGAAAGCAATATCATCAGAAGGAATGTTGCAACAGAGCATAAACTCTTTTTACAAATTCTTTCCATATGTGATGTGTATAGAAATTACGGATTTAGTGCATTCCGAAAAATCGTTTTGTCCGGATTGACTTATGGCTCAAAGTTAACTAAAATCCGCCATTTTCAGCTATTGCCGAATACCTTTTTTAACAGTTCCGTTGTCCTGGCGGCGGGGTTTTGCCGTATTTTCAACTCCTCTTTTGCGATCATGATAAACAAACCGCTGATGGCCTTATCAGTGGCATATGCGGTGAGGTCGGGATTTTGTTTCGAAACAAAGGGGATCTGGTTATAGGCCCTGATAAGCTCCGCCCACAATTTTGTAGCATTAACCCTGTCAAGTGAAGCTTTTATCACCGGAGTGAATTTAGCCTTGAGTTCCGGGGTAGTCGTCCGGGCAAGGTAGCGGGTGGCAGCATCATTTCCACCTCTGACAACCTGAATAGCATCGGAAATACTCATATTTTTAACGGCAGCAACAAAAATGGGTTCGGCGCCTTTTGCCGCATCTTCTGCGGCACGGTTGATTGACAGGATCGCCTCGTCGACCTGGCTGCCCAGCCCGATAGCCCTCAGTTTCGATTCGATATCACGGGCAGATTCGGGGAAAGGGATTTTAATTTCCGGGTTTGAAAAATAGCCGTTTACTTTCGAAACTATCGCCACACTTTCACCGGTTCCTTTTACGAGGGCTTCCCTGATGCCGTCGGCTGCATCCTTTTCAGTTAAGCCGGTTTTTCCCTGCCCGATAAGTTTCATGGCATCATCCAGGAGCTGAGCCTGCGAACCGAACGAAAAGAATCCGGCAAAAATTATAATACAGAAGAGTTGTTTTTTACACATGGGAAAACGGTTTTATAGGTGAGCCACAACTCAAATAACGAAGAATGGAAACGTTTGTTATCGAAAGGTACCTATAATTGTTCCATTTCCTTCTATCACACACCGTTATCTGAACATACTCGGTTTCGCAAATTGTGTCAAGTTTAACATTTTGTGACCTTTCCCCCTGCCTTATTATCTATTCTTATTGCGATCCATGTCTTTCATGAAGAAATGATGGCTGAGTCTGGGATCAAGAGATAAATCTGGGGGGAAGGTAGGTTCAACCGAAAAATCCGGAGGTTTTACACTTGCTTTGGCAGCATAGCTGCCTAATCTTTGTAGTATTAATGACAGGTCGTGAATAACAAAGCAGCATAGCTGCGAAATAGATTATTCTTCCTGCTGTTTGATAAACTCAATAGCTATTCTTCTACAGATTCAACAACTATGTCGCCCCGATGGGGCTCTGGAAATGGTTCATTTTTCTCCTGCTACAAAGATATCACCCCTATGGGGTTCTAAGATTG
>CAIYES010000132.1 GCA_903925275.1 uncultured Bacteroidales bacterium | reverse complement strand
TACATTCTGAGGGAACAAATTGTCGTCACCCCAGGGCGACCATGGATACGAACTGTAATCCTTTGGGATCACGACTTTCTCGATAGCTGCATCCTCAGTCTTTTTATAGGATGTGGCCACGGCTTTGGCTCCCGGTAAGAATGCAATTCCGTTTTCGTAAACGATCTTTTGTTTCATCAGTAGCAGACTTTCTTGTTATTGAATTCGATAATGAGCCGGATATGCAGCTTGCGTTTCTGTCCGTTGGGGAGCAGGATGTTTCTGGTTGAATTGACCCAGTGGTTAGGATCTTTTGTAATCCGTTCAACGACAGGAAAGTTCTTCTTTACTGCAAAGATTTCCTTTCCCTTTTTCGTTCTTACTGAGCATTTGCAGGCATCTTTCAACTCAATGATCTCGCCACCGGTTTTCTCCAAGCGGTTTGCCGTGACAAATTTTAACTGGAATCTGACGGGCTTTCCCTGGCCATCAAATGAGTCCATGATCTCAAGGACATCCCACAACCGTATAAAAGTAGAATTCATGGGAGCAATAGTACAATGGCGGGCAAGAATAATAAAGGACAGTATATTTCACGACCACTGGGAAGTTAGCGGGATGATCGGATTAAAAAAGAATGGGAAATTTTTGCCTGCTTATGAATTCGCTAAGCGGTGGGTGAGTATTTGGAATTCAGGTTGAAATTGTTTTGCGGTATTTTGTCCTGCTGTTACAATTATTTCCAAATAGGTTCTTCCGCCCAATTATTCAAAAAACCTAATTTGTATATAGGAATATTGGGCTTATTATTAAACAGTTCTAATAGCTTTGCTTTTATTTGATGATTAGGTGTAGTTGCATTGCACAAGTATATTAGACAGGAAATAATCAGAAACGGCTTTTTTAGTTGTACTGGCTGAAGGCTTTGCGAGAACCATACGCCTGATGGATTATTCAGATGCACAACAGGTGTTTTGACCATGTTTCGGCTCCAGAGGCGGGAATGGTGTGCGATGATGTTGCGTACGTATGCAATTGCCTCCAACCAACTTGACAATTCGTTGTGCATATTCAGCCCCATTTCTTTTGCAATTGTAGCCTTCTCTGGGAGCTGATGACCTAAATTCTTATATAATTTTGATATTGTACCAAATGAAGCTACTTCTATTATTTTCCAAGCATCCGCATCTGTCTCAGGGTATCGTGTTCTTTGATCTTTGATAAATATTTCCTGACTGCGGTTAAACTCTGATTTTAAGTCATCCAAATGCTGGCTGTGTTTTATTGTATCGGCAAAAAGTGACGGGTTTAAATACCACAAACCACCATGCGCCAACGATAGGTGGTAAATCATTTTGGCACGCATAGCAATTTCAATGCGTTCAATGGCATCGAAAAGGATGAGACGCAAATGACGGTCGAAGTTATAACGGTCTATAACCTCTTCGAAAAATGAATTGGGATTGAACTGGTGGTTTACTCTATTTGATTGCATATCCCACCAATAGCCTTTTAGTCTATAGTAGCTTATATTTTTTAACCAATAGGCTGCCTGTGCTTCCTCACGGAACTGTAAGCCACGAGATTTGAGAAGCTGTATTTGATCGGCAATGGTGTACGCGGGCTTATTTGCCATAAGGAATAAAAAAAATGACCCGCCTGCAGTTCTTATGGTATGCAAAACGGGTACTGTTGGTGCAAATATACAACATATTCAGGATTCTGCAATAATTTTTTAATTTTTTATAAGTGTATTATTCATCCTAGTATTTTCCCATGAGCATCTTCAATATTGGTACAACAGATCATGAATGTTCCGCCCACGGGTTGAATTATATAACAGGTTCCGGAAGGAAATACCCACCAACGAAAATTCATGACTCCACATCTGTTCAAAAAAAGATAATTGCTTGGTTTGAATTTCAATAAGCGAAATTTAATCCTCAGGTAGTTGATACATTTTGTCGGCCTTTGAGAGATGATAAACAAGAAGGAGTTAAACATTTTACTGTTGCAAATGAGAGATATTCAGATTAAAATAACTTATGCTGTTCGTTATTCGCAATTTCTTTCTCGTTAAACCGGTCGCCAAACTTTGCTTTCCAGTAAGAATCTAAAATTTTCTTTTGGAGTTTGCT
>CAIYES010000131.1 GCA_903925275.1 uncultured Bacteroidales bacterium | reverse complement strand
CAACAATTCCACCCGATTGACATGCATCCATTATGAATAATTGCTTTCGTGCCTGGATTTCCTTTGAAAAGGTCTTTAACTCTTCTGCAGAAATAGCCTTTTCTTTGAGTATTGCGTTGTTGCCATATAGTTGGGTGACATCCCATGGGATTATGTAAAAAGTTGATGATTCATCAACACTCATGACACCATGACCTGCATAATAGAATACGAAGATATCTTCTTCCTTAGATGTAGATTTGATCTGGCTAATGGTGCTTAGGATATTTAGCTTTGTCGCTTTTTCATCCAGTAAAATATAGGGTACCACCTTTTCGACAATACCTTTACAACCGACTTGAATTTCTTGTGACAATGACTGTGCATCTTGGATAGCATAATTAAGATTATATTTAGGGTTTTTAAATGAATTGATGCCAATAACAAAAAGATGTAAGCAGGGTTTTAAAGCAGTGCCATTATAGAAAACCGTTATCTCATCAGGAATTGACTCGGTTCGCTCATTATTGAAAGATGTTGCTTTAATCTTATTTTGACCATTCACTAAAGTGATGTTAAAACTTTGTTCTTGGGCGCTACCTGTTTGTGATATTGGTTTAAATCCTCGTTGAGTGTTTTCAATTAATTTTCCGTTATGGTATAAACGGATTTCATCGATACCACCACCTTTATCAATTACATTTACATTAACAGTTAATCGATTCTTGCTGGTAATTGATTTGTCAATGGGTGTTATTATTTTTACTGATGGCGGTGATTTCAAATCTCTAATTTTAATTTCAATCGTAGAAAACGATTCCCCTGACATTACTCGTGCAATTAAATTAGGAGTATAAAATTGTTCGAATGTGCTTTCCAAAGGAATTATTTCCATTCCCATTACATAATATAATAAATTCATTCCTTTTTGAGTACCATCGAACCTTCCATCTGGAGTCACTGCAACCCAATCATCAGAATTCCTTAATTGATAAATCGTTAATAATAATTCACCTGTACCTGAATTCCAAATCTTCATGTTGCCATTTTTTGAACCTGATAAAATGTATTTACCTTCTGGTGTAAAGGAAACAGATGTGCCGTAATCCAATTGTCCTACAAACGAACTAATTTTTTTTCCTGTTGAGATTTCCCATAGGGTCGTTGACTCATGTGCCCCTGATAATGCATATTGACCGTTAGGACTAAAACAAACAAAATGCACTGCTCCCGATTGTCCACCAAACGAATGAATTCCTTTTCCGGTAGAAATATCCCATAATTTCATTGTCTCATCCAAAGAACCGGATAAGACATATTTACCATCATTACTGAAACAAACAGACTCAACTGAGTTTGAATGACCGATAAACGAACGGATTTCTTTCCCGGTAGAAATATTTATAAGGTTTATTCTATTCTCCTGAGAAAGTTTTAAAGCAACTATACTGTCAAGGCTAATAAAAAATAATCCATAAATTTTTGAATTTCCAATAATTGAACGAATCTCTTTCCCGGTTGAGATATCCCAAAATTTCAAGATCTCATTCGGATAATCAGACACAGATAAGGCATATTTACCATCAGGACTGAAACTAACAGAATGAACACCAATTTTATGGCCGGTAAATGAACGGATTTCTTTCCCGGTAGAAATATCCCATAATTTTACTGTATTATCAGAAGATCCGGATAAAACATGTTTCCCATCCGGACTAAAGCAGGCAGAAGTCACAGCCTCCGAATGTCCAATAAACGAACGAATTATTTTTCCATTTGAGATATCCCATAATTTGATAGTTTTATCACCTAACCCAGATATAAAATACTTTCCATTAGCACTAAAACAAACGGAATTAACATTATCCGTATACCCAATATACGAACGGATTTCTTTTCCGGTCGAAATATCCCATAGCTTTAATGTATTATCAAATTTACTATTACCGTTCCATGCACCAGATCCGGATAAAGCATATTTACCATCAGGACTGAAACAAACAGAATTAACGAAACATGAGTGTCCATAAAACGAACGGATTTCTTTTCCAGTTGTAATGTCCCATAATTTGATAGTTTTATCATGTGACCCAGATAATGCATATTTTCCATCTGGACTGAAACAAACTGAATTGACACTCTCAGTATGGCCAATGAAAGAACGGATTTCCTTTCCAGTTGTAATATCCCATAATTTGATAGTTTTATCCGCTGATCCAGATAAAGCGTATTTCCCATCAGGGCTAAAACATACTGAACATATTTCTTGATTATGACCAATAAGAGAAAGCAGTTCATTCCCAGATGTCATATCCCACAGTCTTATTTTACCACCCCATGATCCTGATAAAATATATTTTCCATCTTGACTAATACAGATAGATTTAATGCTTTCAAAGCCTTTTGAAAATCGTATGAAAGATTTTATTTTTTTTCCTGTAGATATCTCCCATAAATTAATTGTTTGATCCCCTGATCCAGATATAGCATACTGCCCATCTGGGCTGAAACAGACTGAGTTGACACTCTCATTATGTCCCTTGAATGAACGAACTTCTCTGCCTGTCGCAATATCCCATAATTTTAATGTTTTATCCCAGGAACCAGATAAAGCATATTTCCCATCGGGGCTAAATTGTACAGATGTAACACAATTTGAATGCCCTAAAAAAGATCGTATTTCTTTTCCAGTCGCAATATCCCATAATTTTAATGTTGCATCCCAAGAACCAGATAAAGCATATTTCCCATCATTGCTGAAGCAAACAGAACTTATTAGATTTGCATGACCGGTGTTAACAGTTAACATTGGTTGCTGGGCAACTATATATTCGGGAAATAATAAGAGAAAGTTTATTAATAAAAGTCCTATTTTCATTTTATAATTTATTTCAATAACGGCTAAACGATTGGGCCAAACATTATTGAGTTTATATTTACCTTATACCCCACTAAAGCTGTCTTTTTCCTCCATATTTCTGAGATAATCGCATGATTTCAGAAATTAGCTACTGGTTTCTCTACCAGTTTTAAGTTTACTCTCGAACCTGATCCGATTTGCGATCATCTCTTTTTGTGGAGAAGAGTAACTCCTGACCATATGCAGAGTAGAACAGTACGCTGATGCAGGATAGTCATTGAAGATAATATTAAGAGGTTAAAGTTACAATATTCTTTATTCGCACAACTTTTCTGAAATTTTTTCATCTGGATCATTCCGGTATGAATGCCACTGTTCAGTCCTAATTATAAAAAGACGAAAATCCAGAATTCATTCTCTCCCTTATAATTTTCATGCTAATAATTCAAGAATTATGACCACCGTCATTAATCAACGAAAGCATTGTGTCAAAGTATTCCATGATGTACCGATTGACCTGGAATTTGAACATTACCTCTTCGAAGTTTATCTCAATGACCGTATCGAAAATGAGATTCTTCGGATGATGGAATACTGTGGTGAAAAATCCCAAAATCGAATACCCCTTCTGCCAATCTAAGCACCTAATCTATTGTAAGTATGTTACACCCACTTGAACCCGAAAGGGTCTCCAGGATTGTTAATAACGTCTTGCAGGCCTGCAGGGATATCTCATGTCTGTCCCTGGAAGCGTACCGATGGATCCATGTTAGGGCGGGATTCATTGCTCATTATGACCTGGATGGTTTTATCGAAGAATACCAGACCTGTCAGAATCTACGTGAGAACATCCTGGCTAACCAGATCCACAACACATGCTGCAACCGAAGTAAGAAAGATAATGAATATCCTTACTACCTGCAGCAATGTGAAATGTATGAGCAAATCGTCGAACGGTTACTTACAGAACCTCAAAAGTTTATACAGAAAAAACGTACCGATAACTTCTGTATTGAACTGTCAAAGGAAAAGCAAGATGAAATACACAAACTCACGTTGATCACAAAGAGAGGAACATCTTCGGTGTTTTGTGACAGGAATTTTCTGATTAACCTTCAAAACGATATCAACCATCATCTAAAAACCTGCGAACATGAATGCAACAGATAAAAGAATCCTGGAATTCAAAGGAGGTGAAATTGAAATTTTCGACAATGTAATGCCCGGATCGACTATTATCAACAACACTGATGACGATAGGGTTATCTATGTCGACGAACCCCTGGACTTATTCATGATCGGTAAGGAACTTCAGCGTATTGCCTTACTGAAGGATCCTTCCATAAACCCATTCAACCATGCAACTTGAACTTTTCAAACAACCCATCCGTAATAATCGTGACAACATGAAAGAATACAGACACACCGTTCCCATGCAGATGTGGTGCGAAGATGACAAGCCAGCCACAAAGTTCCTACTCAAAGGCAGATTGGCATTATCGGATTCAGAACTGCTCTCTATAATAATTGGTAACGATGGTTCCCGCAAAAGATCTTGTCTGGATTCAGCACGGCAAATTCTTAACCATAGCGCTGATAACCTTGGTGAGATTGCCAAATTATCTGTCAATGACCTGGTCAAGACAGGGAATATCACAATGGCGCAGGCCACACGGGTGATTACAGCCTTTGAAATTGGTCGCAGACGCAGTGCCTCAGAAGTTGTTTTGAAAGAAAAGATCTCAACTTCAAGGAATGCATATGAAATCTTCCGCTCGGTGTTGACTGATAAACCTTATGAGGAATTCTGGATCATATTGCTGAACAGGGCCAACAAGGTATTGCAGAAAGTTCAGATCAGCGAAGGAGGAATTTCCGGAACTGTCGTGGATCCAAAGAAGATCTTCAAGATAGCACTTGATCATCATGCCTGCTCATTAATTATGGGCCACAACCATCCCTCAAATGTTGTAACACCCAGCGAGGCTGACCAAAGGATGACCAAGAAGCTCGTTGATGCCGGAGCTCTTTTGGAAATAACTGTTCTCGATCACATCATCTTGGCAAATGACCACTTTTACTCTTTCGCCGATGAAGGGGCCATTTAACCTAAATCGATCAATATGTCAACTACAACAAAGGGAGACCAAAATGAAGGAGGTGAGCCCGAAACTCCATCTTTTGATGAATTCAAGGAACTTCTGTCTGAAATATATGCCGAAGGAGACTTACAACAGACATATAACAGGTTCACGTGGTTCCTGAAAAACATGACCATTGAGGATAATCCATTGACATCAGAATTCTTGTTTATGAAGTTCAAGCAGCATATCGACCAGTGGAATATGATGTATGGGCCGAAACTTGGGACGCAATACTTTCCCACAAAGGCTTATGCTCTGAGAAAGAGCTTTTATGACTTCATTGGAGATAAACTATATGAACGGGAATTTGTCATCAGTACCGGACAAAGTGAACGAAACAAGTATCTTTTTGGGGACTTCACTATAGATTATCTCAAAAAGCAACTCGAACTATTCAGAAAGGATTTTCCAAATGAAACAAAATAATTTCAGAGTTATAAGAAAATCCAGTACAGATCTGGTTTTCCATCAGGATAAAAGTCCACCCAGTGCTATTGATTTTGAAGAGGCAATTCTTGGAAGCATCATGCTGGAATCTCTGGCAGACCATGTAAAGACAGTGCTGCTAAAACTACGGCCGGAATACTTCTATAAGGAATCTCACCAACTATTGTTAAACGCAATCAAAACCCTTTATGAACATGATTTTCCGATTGATATTCTGACCGTAACCGAACAGTGCAGAAAGAACGGCACTCTGGAATTGGTTGGGGGTGCCTACGGAATAACGATGCTGACATCAAGAATTTCAAGTACAGTGAATATAGAATTCTGGTTCCGGATCATATACCAGAAATTCCTTCAAAGGGAAATCAACCGGATCGGAATTCAAAAGGCCGATATCGCTTTGAATGATTCAGCAGATGTATTTGACCTGTTGGAGGATTTCATTGCTGAGTTGGAAAGGCTCGACCCACTTTTGTCTGAAACGGTGGCAACAACAGCAGACCGGCTGGCCGACGAGATGATAATTGAGTTTGATTCCATCCAAGTCAATAAATCCCAAAAGCTCTCGCTGCCGATGATAGTCTATAACCTGGGGTGGCCCCGCTTTGACGAGGTGATCTCATTGGGTAAAGACAAGATCATCCTGATTGCCGGAGCAGCTTCGGCCGGGAAGAGCAGGTTTATTCGCACCATTATTTACAGGCTCTTGGAACGGTATCCTGATATTTCAGTGTGCTGGATATCCCTGGAAGATTCCAGACAGGATTTGCTAAGGTCATACCTCGCCTCCAAGGTTTTCATTTCGGCAAAGCACTTGAAGTCCATGAAGTATGATCATTCAATGATTGATGTGATGAAAAGGTTTACTCGTGAATTCCAACAATTCGACATTGAGTTCATTGACCAGGCTATCAGATCAGATGATATAGTGACCCACTTTGTCCAATTCTGTGATCAAAGGAAAGAGCGTTTTAACATACTGGTTGTAGATAACATTCTTTCTCTTGATGATCAGGGAGATTTCAAATTTGATCCCAACGGATTCTCAAACCATGTGATGCATAACCTG
Organism: uncultured Bacteroidales bacterium; assembly: GCA_903925275.1. GTDB lineage: Bacteria > Bacteroidota > Bacteroidia > Bacteroidales > FEN-979 > CAIVAT01. The sequence continues at coordinate 26,255 of CAIYES010000131.1, read as the reverse complement.
CTCAAATGCAGGCAGAAGACGAAGGGATTGATCATTCCGCTTCATCACTTTAACGATGCCCAACAGGACAAGGAAAATCTTCAAACAGGTTACAGGCCTATATTAAAGGATATGAAAGGATCTGAAACATTCCGGAGGACACCAAACCAGGTGCTTTTAATCAATTCCTTTAATATCTACAAAGACCTTATGAGTGAATTCAATGGTGCTGAACATGACATTCTCAGCCACATGTTTATCGTGGACACAGGAAAGAACAGGGAGAATAAGATTAACGATTCATCTGCCCTGATACATTTCTTTACCGAGATGGCATATGATCAGTTCTGGGAGATCCCTTTGCCTGATTCAATTCAAGCAAATGAGAAACAGTTTATTAACAAATTAAAAACGAAAACAAGATGATAACCGAAACAGAAAAACGGGCACTGCAACTGGCAAAGCGGGTGTTCGAGCATTTTACACATGATTCTCTGCCAATTGCCAAAGAGATTCTTGCCCTGGAATTTGAAATCAACCAAGGCTCCAATGGTGGCAATCACATCCCTGAAGTAACGAAAACGGATTCGGTACAGGCAGCAACCCCGATTAATGGTTCACCTGTAACGAAAATGAACGTGGATCTTCCCGCAGGGATCATGATGGAACAATCAGCAACAGTTCCTTTGGCAATGCCGGTAAACAGCGGAAAAGATTCTATTCCATTTTAGCCCTACCAAAAATCAAAATTTAATACATATGCTAATTTTTAAAAAACATGGCACAGTCAATTATTAAAAGCGTCACGCCGCAGATGCAGAACGGCATCCATAAGGCATGGCAGAACAAGTTCACAGGCAAAACAAACTATGGGTTCACCATCATCTTTGAAGATGGGGTTAGCGGAAGCTGCGGGTCAGAAAAGGATGTTTATCCATTACTGCCGGGAACCGCAGTCACCTACGAACTATCCCTGACCCCCAATGGCTCCAATCATATCACCAAGGTAAAGAAACTGGAACCTTTTGGAGGAATTCCGGGAAACGGGAACGGGAATGGCAACGGGAATGGGAATGGAAATGGAAACGGCAAATCATACAATGATCCCGGAGTCGTAAGAAGGATCGCATTTTCGATGTGCCAGACCATCGCCCGGCAGCATTATACCAATGCTGGTATCTCTCCCCGTTCCATTGAAGATGTCAATACTCTTGCCACCATCTATAACAACTGGGTATTGTCCAATGTCCTGGAGAATGATCCTCACATGCGTGATATCGTTTCCAGGAGGTATTATGCCCTGCAGCTTGCCGTGGAATGCATACCCTTCACCGGCCTTGGAATTACCCGGATGGAACAGGTAATTGAGTCTGCAGAGGCACTTTTAAGACCTCTTAAACAGATTGGTCATGCTGCCCAGGTATGAAGTTATTCGGGATAGCCCGTTCAATGTATTTGTAGGGCTGTTCAACCAGATCATCGGTCTGCCGGTGGAAAAGATCAATGAGGTAATCAGTAACGATAAACTACCTTCAAAGATCGACCTTTCAGCGGAAACAGGAAAGATAACTGCTATCCGTGTTTCTAAATCACTTATCCGGCAGCTGATCCATAAAGGAGAACCATACCCGGTATGCCCATACAAAGTTTACCATGTCTCACTGCTTCGGGATATTGTATCACCACCTTCGGATTCAATGATCAAGGGGTTGTATTTTGAGAGCAAATGCCTTGGGTTATCTGCTGATGGTAGTGAGACTATTGACCTCCCACGGCATAAGAAAACAGGGGCTAAACTTGCAGACCATGACAGGATTGACATGGCTGTAGAACTATTCTTCAAGGTGAAACAAGATTATGGTCTGGCAATCGATCAGAACCATACTCAGGTTTACCATAAGCGCCGCTGGGTTGATCCGGACCACAACTGGAAAATTCCTGTTTTTCTCGATGGCACCTTGGATTTCGTTTCACCGATTACAACTCCCGGATACTCCTTTCCCTCGGCTACCATTGACCTGAAACTGACCAAGGACAAGGATGTCGTTGAATCATTCAGTAACGGATTGTTTCATGGCACTCCCTGGGGGAATATGGAGATGGCTGATTTTACCGAAGCAATGATGTACCGGCAAATCTTTGGAAGACCTTTTGTTTACCTGGTCTTTGATTATAAAAGGGATAATGCAGGGTTTAAGGATATCCCGATCATCACGGACATCAATGATCCCGATCCTCAGAAAGCTGCCAAAGCCAGTATTCGCTTGAATGAACTTCAACGCACAATCAAATGGGTTGTTGAAACCATCCTTGGATGGGAAAGATCAGGCTGGCCGATGCAAGCTATTCCAAAAGTGTGTGCAACCTGCCCGATCCTGGATTGCCAGAAGCGAAATGAGACCATCGAAGTATAAAAATCGTTAAACCTATTAAGGGACTTGTTGCAGTTGAAGCTGATAATTTCTATTTCAACAATCCACCGCTATATAATGGCGGGATCACCTGACAGGAGGGCTACGGATATAGTACTCACACATAAGTCCAAATTTATGGAAAATGAAATTGTATTAATGGATAAACCTCATGGAATCCATACAACATCGTTAATAATTGCTGAAGTGTTTGAAAAGAGACATGATAATGTACTTCAGGATATTAAAAAACTTGAATGTAGTGATGAATTTCGACTCCTGAATTTTCAGGAGCGAGATTATGTTGATTCAAGAGGGAAAACACAACCTATGTACATTATTACTAGAGATGGATTTTCATTCTTAGTAATGGGATATACTGGGAAAAAAGCAGCAGAATTTAAAGAAAAATTCATTAAATCTTTTAACAAAAACTATGAACTTCTTAACGATCGGGCATCAATCATTGCCAGGGGATATAAATATGCTATTGAAGATTTCAAACAACTTCAAGCAAATTATTCAGAAACCTCAAATAAACTCCTGGAGGCAAATACTCAGCTCGAAAAACAGGCTCCAATAATAGACGATGCAAAAAGTGGGTTAAGTTCAAGTTCAAAACTTACAACCACTCAAATTGCACAGGGACTTGGAACATCAGCAATAAAGTTGAATAGATTTCTTCGTTTACATGACATACTTCGCCTTCAACAAACCAATAATAGATTGAATTCCAAGCAACTCGGATTAATTAAACATGACCTATTTGATTTAAAAATATTAACAATCAATCAACATGCATAATTTGAATTTCAACAACGATTCCCAAAGGTATTCGTTTGTAAGTGCCAAAGAACCTGCTTGGCATAAGTTGGGCCAAATCCTGGATCATATATTCACGGCCCAGGAAGCCATTGAGTTTGGTGGACTGGACTTTACAGTCGAAAAACAAAAGCTCTTTACTGAACGAGGGCTTGATGTTCCGGATTACTTCGCAACGGTCAGGGAAGATAACAACGACGTGCTGGGCATGGTTGGTAAAGATTATACCATCGTCCAGAACCGTGATGTATTCTCATTCTTTGACCAGATTGTTGGACAGGGCCAGGCAATTTACGAGACTGCCGGTTGCCTTGGAAAGGGCGGAGTGTTATTCATCACCGCCAAACTACCAAAGCAGATTGTCATTGGTAGGGATGGCCCCATTGAAAATTACCTGGTTCTTTGTTCCTCACATGATGGCTCAATGGCTATTACGGCATTCTTTACCCCTGTCAGGGTTGTGTGCCAGAATACGCTCAATGCTGCCTTCAACAATAACACCAACAGGGTGTTTATTAAGCATACCCAGAATGTAAAGGAACGGTTTGTTGAGGCAGCATTGGTCATGGGCATGCATTCAGAATACCTGGATAAACTGGAAGTAGCTTTTCGGCTGCTATATGATAAGAAGGTGACGGACCGGGACATGAAATCAATAATCACCAGAGCGTTCCTGAATAAGGAAGAATTGAAAACACTTGCACTTACCGGAAACATTGAACTATCCACTCGTAAGGCGAATATGGTGGAGGGGGTGGTCAATTACTACCACCAGGCTTCTGAGATAGACAGTATTCGCGGGAATGGATTTGGGGTGTATAATAGTATGGCTGGCTATTTCCAGAACGTAAAGAACTTCAGTTCTGAAGAGGTGAAGATGAAATCCATTGTTCTTGGTGGATTGTCTGCTCAGTATAGCCAGCGAGTTTTTGATAAACTTCTTAAATATTGATATTTGAGGCACTTTCTCCTCGGGGTCGGGTTAATTCTACCACTCTGGGGAGATAATGCTTCAATACGTTCCTAAGATCATTATACTATACTTACATTTCCCAGATACATCCCCATTGAACATCTATTTGATAAAAGATCGACGGCCCAAGAGTACGACAGGGTACCCCAAAAGATAACCCCGTCGGATTTTAATCCTAAAAGGGGCGGTGGCGGTTGCCTCCGTTTCTATTGGGTAAAATTCACATAGTTATAAATTTAATAATTAGTAAAATGGAAAAATGTATTAACGACCTGTTAAAAGGTCAATTACTCGGATTTTCAGGTACTTTGCTTCAGTCAGTTAATCAGATTAACATTGCAGCGGGCAATTATGCCGGTATTATCAAAGGTATTGCAACCTTCAGGCAATTCAAAGCACGCAACGGCAACCATGCCGGGGAACTTTTCGGAGTTCTTGAGGTCATGACAGAACTCGACAATGGCACTGTCATACCGGTAAGAACTGACAAAGACTTTGAAGGTTACATTGGTCAGCGTTTCAATGTAACCGTTTCAAAGTCCGGCGAGGGTGAAAAGTATACCAATGCTGTTTTCTCAGGGCCTATCGCTTCTCCTGCAAATCCAGTTAAGCAATAACTGTTATTGCCTTTCAAGGGAACATCTCATCCGTGAGGTGTTCCTTTTTTTTAAAACTCTATTTTGAAGGCTGAGGCATGTTATAGTATTTGAGACTGTCACCTACACTTGGATGAGTGTTTTTGGTTATATATTGTACGTTGAAATGATAGTCTTGTGGTTACTATCTATTTCTTTAATATAAATGGACAAGGACAAGGATAAGGATATATTATATATTTTGGGAATTTGCTTTAACCAAATAAACTCTTATGTAAAAAACAGATCAAATTATTACTCTTCCATGTGAAAGATCGTTTGTTTGGCTAACATTGGTGTATCCTATTCTGTGGCTGGCTAATTCCAGAGAGTAAAGAATTTCCGGAATGATGAGGTGAAGATGAAATCAATTGTTTTGGGAGGATTGTCGGCCCAATATTCTCAGAGAGTTTTTGACAGGCTGATGAAGTTATAGAATAGTGTCAGAAAGGGTTCCCAGGTGGATAAGTACCACTTTGGGAACCTTTTTTTTTATTTTCTCACACTAAATATTACCATATCTGACACAATGAAAACTTACTCTGGTTGTAGGCGTATTTGTAGGCACATGCCATAAAAAAAGGTCTCAGAAATTCTGAAACCCTTGATTTTACTGGAGCGGTAAATGGGGATCGAACCCACGACCCTCAGCTTGGGAAGCTGATGCTCTACCATCTGAGCTACTACCGCAAATACTGCAAAAACGATTTTTGCATTGTTAATTCACACCTGAAAATTCATTTTCTGAAATTGCTGTAAAAAGAAAAATGTCAGCAACACCCCTATTTACCCATGAACTTTCAGCCCGCAAATATATTCATTTTAAGCCCTGTTTTCATTGGTGAGACAAAAAAATAAATTGAACGGCCATGGAACATCGTTTGGTCAAAAACACCCGGCCTGACTGATCTTGATCAAAAAGTTGACTTTTATTCCTGCCTGGTACCGCTGTTTCACACACGTACTAATGGAAACAGATTGTTAATCCCTTTCGCTGAGTTCCATCCAGCGCTCGGTCTTGGTTTCAATGTCAGGAATAATCGCTGCCCACCGCTCCGATTGTTGCTTCAGTTCAGCAGGAGTCAGGTTTCCCGATTGCAGCCGGGTCTCAATTGCGGACTTTTCTTCTTCCAGTGCGGCTATCTCCTGCTCCAGATTGCCAAGTTCACGTTTTTCTTTGAAAGAAAGTTTATTGGAAGTGACCAAAGGCGGTTTTGGAATTTCGGTTTTTTGAACCGCAACGCGTTTTTGCAGTTGAGCTTTCCGCTTGAGTTCATCACGCCAAAACTTGTACTGCGTGTAATTGCCGGGAAAATCCTTGATTATTCCATCGCCCTCAAATACAAACAGATGATCAACGATCTTATCGAGAAAATACCGGTCATGGGTCACAACGATCACACAACCATTGAAAGAAGAGAGATAATCTTCCAGCACATTGAGCGTCAGAATATCAAGGTCGTTGGTAGGTTCGTCGAGGATCAAAAAATTCGGGCTGCGCATGAGCACAGTAACAAGATAAAGCCTTCGCTTCTCCCCTCCACTCAGTTTATAAACCTGTTGAAAATGCGATGGATACGGAAACATGAAATAATTGAGGAATGCAGCAGCCGTAATGGTATCACCATTGCCGATTCTGACAACTTCGGCAATTTCCTTCACAACATCGATCACCTTTGTCTGGTCATTAAAGACAAGCCCTTGCTGTTTGTAATACCCGTACTGAATTGTTTCACCGGTCTGGATGTGGCCTTTCTGTGGCCTGATTCTCCCGGTGATGATATCGAGGAAGGTGGATTTACCCGAACCGTTTTTCCCGACGATCCCGACTTTTTCACCACGTTTGAAGGTGTAGGTGAATCCCTTCAAAATAGCCAGTTCACCCCATTTGAAAGAAACATCATTGATTTCGAGAATTTTATTTCCCATGCGAACCCCTTCGATGTTCAGGTTCATCCGTTCTTCAAAAATTTTATTCGATGCCTTCTCCTGCAACTCATAAAAACTATCAATCCTGGCCTTGGCTTTGGTGGTTCGGGCTTTTGGCATGCGACGCATCCACTCCTGCTCTGTCCGCATCAAATTCTGAGCCCGTTCGGTCTCCTTGTTTTGAATATCAAGACGTTCAGCCTGCTTCTCTATGAAATAGGAGTAATTTCCTTTATATCTGTAAATGGCCGCATTCTCCATTTCCAGAACCTCATTGCATACCAGATCGAGAAAATAGCGGTCGTGGGTCACCATCAGCAGGGTAATGCTGCTTTTTGAAAGGTACTCCTCCAGCCATTCAATCATCTCGACATCAAGGTGATTGGTTGGCTCGTCGAGGATCAGAAAAGTTGGTTCAGTGATCAACACTTTTGCCAGGGCTACACGTTTTAACTGCCCACCCGATAATTCACTGATTTTCTGATCAAGATCGGGCAATTTAAGTTGTGTAAGGATTTGCCTGACACGTGTTTCATATTCCCACCCCTGGATAGCATCCATCTGTGCGATGGCATTTTGAATCAAATCCTTGTCGTTACCCTTTATAACATGTTCATAGGTGAGAATTGCCCGCTGGATATCGTTGGAATGGGAATAGACCTCCTCAAAAACAGTATTCTCAAGGGTCATTTCAGGTTCCTGCTTCAGGTATTCAAAGGAGTTGCGGTTAAACATAGTCACAGTGCCCGAATCGCAAGGTTCAAGCCCGGCAATAATATTTAACAGACTGCTTTTACCAGCACCGTTTCTGGCTATCAAAGCCACCTTTTGCGATTGGCTTAAAACGAATGAAATATTTTCAAACAGATTCTTTTCTCCATAGGAACGGGCAAGATTTTCAACTTGAAGGACAGTGGACATGGATTGTGCAAGTGTTTGGCAAAGGTAAGGATTATCCCATCATGAAAAATATACCCGCGAAGTCTCAGCTAAAACCAGAATTTTACATACATTTACGAACAAAAAAATGCCACTGTACAGCTATGTCGTATTGCTAGCTTTCACCTTGCTGGGAGTAGTTTTTTTCTTTCAGGCAGTAAGAATCAGAAGCGAAGGATCTGAATTCATGGGAAAGCCTTCAATTGACAAATATTATTTTTTTTCAGGTAAAGTTGCCATTTTTACAACCTGGGCATTGTTTATTTTGAAAGCCATTATGCCGAAAACAGGGTACTTTCCAAGTCCGGTTTTCCTTTGTTGGATTGCTGCAGGCATACTTTGGATTGGCGTCATCATTGTCATATTTTCTATTGTTGGTTTGGGCGGATCCTTAAAAGTAGGATTGCCCAGGGAAGAAACATCATTACAAACAAAGGGTATTTACCTGTTAAGCAGGAACCCTTTGTATTTAGGGATATATCTTATTTGTATTGCATCCTGCTTATATTTTATCGATTTGATAAACATCGTATTTACCATTTATGGAGTATATATCCATCACCAGATTATCAAAGGGGAAGAGCTTTTTCTGACCCGCAGGTTTGGCAAAGATTGGACGAATTATACCGCACAGGTAAGACGATATTTATAAGCATCATTGTTTAATCTGATCTCACAAATGAATGATCAAAAAGAAGAATTGGACAATCTCCGAAAGGTTAATGTAGATTTGTTAAAAGAATTGGAAAGGTTTCGTCGCCTTTTTCATAATTTACCCTCAGAATATCAGTCACTTGATGAGGCAGGAACAGCACATGAAGTTAACGCGGAATGCGGCAAGACACCAACTGAAGCATCAGGAAAGCACCATTCTGAGAAGGAAGAACTAGTGGAGTTTGAAAAGCTGCAACCCCTTTTTGATGCAATTCCTTTTGGGTTTATGATCGTCGGGGAAGATGAAAATATCCACATGATCAACAAAACAGGAGTTTCATTGATGGGATTTACCAGCTGTCAGGAACTTTTGCACACCCCCAGCCGTGACAGAATTTCATACAGTGATAATGGAATCGGGTCAAGTCCAGCCCAGGAAGGAGTTGCAGTGCGCAATGAATGCATTCTCTACCATAAAAACGGCACTGAAATTCCCATTCTTAAATGGTCGGTTGCCTTCAAATTTGGCACTAAACCCATTGTACTCGAAACATTTATTGATGTTTCCGAACGAAGAAAAAAAATAGGAGAACTCTCTGAATCGAAAAGGCAGTTTACCACGATGCTCGACAATCTGCCAGGGATGGTTTACCGGTGTCGCAATGATCGCAACTGGACAATGGAATTTATCAGCGACGGTTGCTTCGAGTTAACAGGATATTTACCGGAAGATCTCGTTTTTAATAAACAGCTTTCATACAACGACCTGATTGTTCCTGAAGATCAGGAACGGGTTTGGAATGAAGTACAGCTGGGAGTAAGTACAAACAAGCCCTACATCCTTGAATACCAGATAAAATGTGCCGATGGAAAAATTAAATGGGTTTGGGAAAAAGGTAAACGCATCACCAAGGACGAAGGGGATATAATTTATATTGAGGGGTTTATTTCTGATGTCTCAGAACACAAACATGCTGAACTGATCCAGAAGGTGTTGTTTGAAATTTCAAAAGCCTCGTATACTTCAAATACCATTGATGAAGTTTTCAAATCTATCCACGAAAACCTTGGAAGGATCATCGATGTTGAGAATTTTTATCTGGCAATGTATGATGAAAATTCTGATACAATTACGCTCCCTTTTCAGGTCGACTCAAAAGATAAATTTGAAGCATTCCCGGCAGGAAAAACGTTAACTGCCTATGTTATCAAGTCACGAACTCCGCTGCTTGCAACTGATAAGGCCATCAAAGAGCTTGCCCGTACAGGGAAAATCGAAATTGTAGGCACTCCTTCAAAGGTATGGCTTGGCGTTCCACTGATTATCGCAAACAAAGTAATAGGTGTGATTGCCGTTCAGAGCTACACAGATCCTCGTCAATACTCCATGCGTGATCTGGAATTGCTTAAGTTCGTCGCCGATAATATCGCAACAACCATCTCAAAAAAAGGAGTTGAAGAATCATTTCAAAAGGAAAAGGCTTACCTGGATCAACTTTTTGAAGGAAGCCCTGAAGCTATCATCATGACCGATAGTTTAGGGAAAATTGTCAAAGTCAATTCGGAATTTTTGAAACTGTTCGGATATTCACAAAGTGAAATTCTCGATAAAAACATTGTGGATCTGAATTCTGAACCTGAAAATGAGCTCGAACCGGTCAAAAAAACAACAGATATCTTTCATAGCACTACCACAGAAATCGAAACCCGGAGAAGTCAAAAGGATGGTCATCTGATCGATGTTTCGTTCCTCTTTACACCAATCACCATCAATGAACATGTTGTAGGAGGATATGGGATCTATCGCGACATCACCGACCGGAAAGGCATCGAAAAAAATCTGATCGCTGCCAAAGAAAAGGCTGAAGGATCAGATAAACTGAAGTCTGCCTTCCTCGCCAATATGTCGCATGAAATCCGTACACCGATGAATGCCATTTTAGGATTTTCCTCGCTGTTATCTGATCCGGAATTGTCGGATGAGGAGCGATTAGAATTCATTCAGATAATCCAGGAACGCGGTAATGATCTTATGCGTATTATCGACGACATCATCGATGTTGCCAAAATCGAGTCAGGTCAGATCAAAATTGATATCAAGGAATGTCAGATCAATGTTTTGATGACAAATCTCATTGTTACGATGAATGAGGTGAAGCGCAAAACCAATAAAACTGAGGTTGCACTGAATTATATACCTGATAACAACGATCCGGATTTCACCATTCTGACCGATGCGAACCGACTGCGGCAGATCATGACCAACCTCATTGAGAACGGACTAAAATTCACCGACGAAGGTCATGTTGAATTTGGCTATAAAATAAAGCATATCGAATCATCCCTCTTTATTGAATTTTTTGTGCAGGACACCGGCATTGGTATTTCCGCTGAAATGCATGATGTCATTTTTGAACGTTTCCGGCAGGTTGATGATACCGCCACCCGAAAATACGGCGGAGCAGGCCTTGGCCTGACCATTTCAAGAAACCTGACACATCTTTTAGGCGGTCAAATCAGCATGGAGTCTGAACGTGGCAAAGGGACTACATTTTACGTTACGCTACCCCTGCATTTCAATTTTTCCAAACTGGCCAAAACAGTTGTACCAAAGCCGCTTACCTCAGCAGGATTTAACTGGGCAGAAAAAACCATCCTCGTTGTTGAAGATGAAGATTCAAATTTCATATTGCTGGACAGAATGCTGAGGCACACCAGTGTTAAATTATTCTGGGCAAAAAATGGAGTACAAGCCATCGAATTATGCAATAGCCAGCAGTTTGACCTGGTACTGATGGACATCAGGATGCCAATTATGGATGGTTATGAAACAACCAGGATGATAAAAAAAGACCATGTTAACCTACCCATCATTGCTCAAACTGCATACGCCCTGAAAGGAGAACGGGAAAAAAGTGTTGCTGCAGGATGCGACAACTACATATCAAAACCCATCGATGCACGTGAATTGATGGCTATCCTGGGGAATTACCTTAACGATCCGATTTAAATGACACACATCCGGGAAAAAAAATTCACAGTTTCTGGGCGATTGCGCAGCTTTGTATTTGCATTCAACGGATTGAAATATAACATCCGCAGCCAGTATAATTTCAGGATACATCTCGGAGTGGGGGTCATCGTCGTAATATGTGGCCTCGTTGCCCGCTTAAGCAGTGCCGAATGGTGTATACTCGTGCTCACCATGGGTTTGGTCATCTCCATGGAAGCAATGAATACGGCTATCGAAAAATTAGTCGATTTTGTTTCTCCCGATTACCAGGAGCATGCCGGAATAGTAAAAGATCTTGCAGCCGGAGCTGTGCTCATTGCCGCAATTACTGCGGTAATCATCGGACTCATCCTGTTTCTTCCCAAAATATTATAAACCAATTAAATCAACAACCATGAGAAAAATTACATTAATTCTGTTAGTCGCCCTCATTGCAGGTTTCAATTCCTGCAAACCAAAAGAGAAAGAAGCAGAGGCATCCCCAATTATTGAAAAACAAAATATTGAGCTCAAAAGTGATCTGATGACTCCTGAAGTATTGTGGAGTTTTGGAAGGTTAAGCGAACCGGAACTCTCTCCCGACAAGAAAACCATTTTATATGGGGTCACCTACTATGATATTGCTCAAAACAAGGGAAACCGCGAATTGTATACCATCGGAACCGGGGGACAGGATTTCAAGCGAATTACCACCACCAGATTCAGCGAATATCAGGCTATGTGGACCCCTGACGGCACGAAAATCACTTTCATGTCGGCAGAAACCGGATCGATGCAGCTTTGGGAAATGGATAGTGACGGGAACAACCGCAAGCAGATTACCAATATCGAAAACGGGATCAACGGTTACAAATATGCTCCGGATATGAAGAAACTTCTTTATACTGCTGATGTCACTTCTGAGAAACAGTTGAATAATCTGTATACCGATCTTCCGAAAGCAAGTGGAAGAATTTACAACGATCTCATGTACCGGCATTGGGATACCTGGGTACAGGCTTACAGCCATATATTTTTCACCGACCTGGCATCGGGCATGATCACCAAGGGAAAAGATATTTTGCTGAATGAACCCTTTGAATCCCCGTTGATGCCATTTGGCGGTATGGAACAAATTACCTGGAGTCCCGACAGCAAAGTTATTGCGTATACCTGCCGGAAAAAGAAAGGAGTTGAATATGCCAAATCAACCAATTCTGATATTTACCTTTATGAAATTGAAAGTGGAAATACGACAAATATAAGTGACGGCATGATGGGATATGACGTAGCGCCGGTATATTCGCCCGACGGCCAAAAAATCGCCTGGCAGAGCATGGAACGCGACGGCTATGAATCGGACAAGAACAGGTTGTTTGTTTATGATTGCGCCGCGAAAACGAAAACAGATTTTACCAAAGATTTTGATCAGAATGCCGAAAGCCTTGCCTGGAGTGATGACAATAAATCAATTTTCTTTATCAGCGATTATCATGCGACAGATGAAATTTACAGGCTTGATGTGGCCGATAACAAAATAACCAAGATCACAGAGGGGATACACAATTATACGGGTGTGATCCATGCCGGAGATAAACTTATTGCCTCCCGGATGTCGATGTCGATGCCGGTAGAACTTTACTCGGTGAATCCGGTAACCGGGAAAGACATCCAGATCACTACAACCAACAAGGATCTGTTGGATAAACTTGCCATTGCTCCCATTGAACAGCGCTGGATCAAGACTTCCGATAAAAAAGACATGCATACCTGGATCATTTATCCACCCCATTTTGATCCGTCGAAAAAGTACCCTACCCTGCTTTACTGCGAAGGTGGCCCGCAAAGCACTGTAAGCCAGTTTTGGTCATTTCGCTGGAACTTCCAGATGATGGCTGCCAACGGATACATCATTGTAGCTCCCAACCGTCGCGGACTACCTGGTTTTGGACAGGCATGGAACGAACAGATCAGTGGTGATTATGGCGGCCAGAACATGAAAGATTATCTGAGTGCCATTGATGCAATGACTAAAGAACCATATGTTGACAAAGATAAACTTGGATGCATTGGCGCCAGCTATGGCGGTTTTTCGGTGTACTGGCTGGCAGGCAACCATAACAAACGTTTCAAGGCATTTATTGCGCACGATGGAATGTTTAACCTGGAATCCCAATACCTTGAAACCGAAGAGATGTGGTTTGTTAATTGGGATCTTGGTGGACCTTTCTGGGATAAAAACAATAAAATTGCCCAGCAATCATATGCAAACTCTCCCCACCGGTTTGTTCAAAACTGGGATACACCCATTTTGGTAATTCATGGCGAACTTGATTACCGGATCGTGGCGACACAAGGAATGCAAGCGTTCAATGCTGCCACCTTGCGTGGTATCCCTGCCGAATTCCTCTATTTCCCAGATGAAAACCATTGGGTACTCAAACCACAAAATGGAATTTTATGGCAGCGTACATTCTATAACTGGCTGGATAAATGGCTGAAGTAATTTCCACCTATCCCTGCCCCTCGCTTATTTAGGCAAGGGGTTGGGGTGGGTTACAGATATTTTTCTCAAGGGAAATTCAACCGAAATAATGGAAAAATTAGCGGCTCATCTATTTGCCCCGACCCTGAATAATGATAAGGATGGTATAAATTAAAATCTTGAAATCCATCGCCAGCGACATGTTCTCAATATAGAGGATGTCAAACTTGAGGCGTTCGATCATCTGTTCAAGATTTTCGGCATAGCCATATTTTACCTGGCCCCACGAAGTGATTCCTGGCTTTACCTTATGGAGCAACCGGTAATGCGGCGCCTGCTGTGTAATGAGGTCAATATAGAACTTCCGTTCAGGTCGTGGTCCTACAAGGCTCATATCGCCTTTAAGCACCGTATAAAACTGGGGAATTTCGTCGATCCGGAATTGCCTGAGGAACCTTCCAAAGCGGGTAATCCTTGGATCATTTTTCGAGGATAATTGCGGGCCATTGTCTTCAGCATCTTTGTACATAGTCCTGAATTTATGCATGGTAAAAGGTTTCCCTTTGATGCCGATTCGTTCCTGTGAAAAGAAAACAGTACCCGGTGAAGTCAGTTTGATGATGATGGCCGTAATGATCATCATCGGAGCCAACAAAAGCAGGCAAATAATTGAGATTACAAGATCAAGAATCCTTTTAAGCGACATCTGCCAGTCAGGCATCAGGTCGGGGTAGATCTGAATGAGCGGGGCGTGAAAGATAGAAGTTGTCTTTACAGAACCCATTAATATATCCTGCATTGCCGGAATAATTTTGATCACAACATCAGTGTCTTCGAGCTGGGTGATGATATTTTCAATGGTATGGTTTTCGGAATGCTCAATGGCAATGATTACTTCTTCAATCGCGAGTTCTTTTACAAGTCTGTATAGATCTTGTAATCCCCCCAGATGAGGGATCGATTCAGCTAATTTGTATTGGCTGTAACCTTCAACATTAATAAATCCGACAAATTGGTTTCCCGAGGATTTTTCCTGGTTTTCAATCTCATTGTATATAGATACTGCATTCCCGTTGCTTCCGATGATAATGGTGTTAAAACCTATGATTTTATAATGGATTTTATAGGCAGCCCGTGAAGTAAGAAAGAACCGGAAGGAACCGGTAAAAAAAAGATGAAGGAGCAACAGGATAAAAAAGAACTCGATATAGGTATGCTGGTTGATGATGACATCATCGAGGATCAGGGTAAAAAACAGTATGGTAACACCAATAATGGTGATTAAAAATGTTTGCGCAAATTCCCGCAACCTGGCTTTTCGGTATATCTTCCTGTACGTCCCGATAAGGGTGTACAGTATTAACCAAAAAATCGGAATAATGGTAACCCCGTAGTAAAGCTTTTTATCCTTGAAAATATCATCCAGATGTGAAAATATCTGGTGATCAACTGCATATTTTCGATAAATAAAGAACAATGTCCAGGCAATAAAAGCCGAAAAGATATCGGTGGCAACATATTTAATAACCTGTAACCGTTTATTCATAAATTCAGTTATCTGTTTTCATTCGATGTGTTACTTCAGTTGGTGTGTTACCAATTTAAAATTATCAAAAAGGATCGTCGATTGCTTCATCCCTTTGTCTTTGAATACTCCCATATAAACCCTGTAGGTCAACATTCCGGAATAAGCGTTCAGGGTGGTTGTCAAATCAATATAAATCTTTTTCCATGCACCGTTTGTCGGATTTAGTGTTATTACAGGCGTTTGATAAAGTAATGTACTGCCATACGTAAACACACCAACATTCAGGCTGTTTGTTGTATTAAAGTTCATTTCAAGAAAAACAGATGAAGCCGGTATAACATATTCTGCATGTGTTTGACATTCAAAAAAATCGTGTAACGAATCCAATACAACCATTCCTGAATGATTGCCTTCAAAGGTAAGTGACGAACCAACAGGAGTATATTGGATATATGCTGTACTTCTGCTGGTGGTGTCGAGTGTGAGTCCGACATTTTCAAAATCTTCCTTCCATGAAAACAAGGTTGTCCCCAGGTAAGTCGTTTTCACAGTACCGATTCTGGTGGTACTGTCGGCGGTGAATTTCAACTCTGTTTCAATCGGGTTATAATATTCATAGCTGATTCTTGTAGCAGAAATTCCATTTTTTTTGATGCCGGGCCAGATTTTCACTTTTTGATTCCCGGTTTTCAGTACAGGAAACTTTGCAGGAAGTTCAAAAGCGCCAATGAAAACATTGTCTACCGTTACCCAGGCATCTGTAATTCGCTGGGAGGTAGTTCCCTGTGAATAATAATTGGTAGTGAGATAAATAGAATCGATGCTGAGATAGGCAGGAACGGTTTGATCACCGGAAAATTTTTCGCAGGATGACACTATGATGATCAGGAAAAACAAAAAAACAAAGTAGCGAAAGAAATTCCGGTAAATCATAAATGGAATAAAAGTTGAATTCACTATTTCCTGTTATGGCTAACGGTTGATTTATACCGATATTGTTTATTTTTAAACAAAAGTAATTAACAAAAAACAAACAATAATTCAATTGATTATGGAAGCAGTCTGGTTAATTTTCTCAATTATTTTATGAGCCACTTCCAATGCGCTGTAGCCATCGTTGATGGTAACCGGGGGAACAGTGTTATTAATTATAGCAGAATAGAAACTTTCAAGTTCCGCTTTGATTGCATTTAATGGTTTGATTTCAGGTTTGTCGAAACTGATCTGTTTTGTTCCCCGTCCATGCCCGAGTTCCAATACAAATCCGGTGGGGGTTGTATCTTTTTCAACATCACTGATTTTAACAACTTCGAGTTCTTTCTTCAAAAAATCTATTGAAATGTACGCATCCCGTTGAAAAAAACGTGATTTGCGCATGTTTTTTAACGAAATCCTGCTGGCGGTCAGGTTTGCAACACAACCGTTGTCGAATTCAATCCTTGCATTTGCTATATCAGGAGTATCGCTAACCACGGCAACACCGCTTGCACTTATTTTCCTGATATTACTTTTAACGACACTTAACACAATGTCGATATCATGGATCATAAGGTCAAGGATAACCGGCACATCGGTGCCTCTGGGATTAAATTGTGCAAGCCGGTGACTCTCAATAAACATCGGACGGTCAAAACTTGATTCAGCGGCCAGAAACGCCGGATTAAAACGCTCCACATGACCAACCTGAACCTTAACATTGGCTTCCCCGGCAATCTTGATTAATTCTCGGGCCTCCTCCAGTGTGGTAACAATTGGCTTTTCAATAAAAACATGACGACATTTTTTAAGCGACATAGCCGCACAATCAAAATGAGAGATTGTTGGCGTAACAATATCCACTACATCAACAGCATCAATTAACTCATCCAGAGCCTCCCAGTTTTTTACCCCGAATTCCTTTTCAGTCTTTATCGCGTTTGCTGTATCCGGATCATAAAATCCAATCAAATCAAATCCAGGAATTTCCTTGATGCATTTCAAGTGGATTTTTCCAAGATGGCCAGCGCCAAGTACTCCGATTTTCAGCATTTGAATATTTTTTTGCAAAGGTAGGTTTTTACCCTGACTGGATTTAGTATTTTCGTGAAAAATTTAACATATCCAAATCTCATGACCAACTCAATCCCGGCCGACTCCTATCGACACCAGGGACTCCGGAAATTATTAGTTCAGACTATAAGCCAAAAAGGAATTACGGATCAGCAGGTTTTGGCTGCAATTGAAAAGGTTCCCCGGCATTTTTTCTTTGACTCCTCATTTCTGGAATATGCTTACGAGGATAAACCTTTTTCGATTGGTGCAGGTCAAACCATTTCACAACCTTTTACAGTAGCTTTTCAGAGTGAATTGCTTCATATTAAAAAAAACGATAAAGTACTGGAAATCGGTACCGGTTCAGGATACCAGGCATGCATCCTGGCTGAACTGGGCGCAAAGGTATTCACCATCGAACGCCAGAAATCGCTCTTTGATAAAACCAGTAAGTTCCTTCCGGTGATTGGATATCATACAATTAAAACATTTTTCGGAGATGGTTACAAGGGACTGGCTGCTTATGCTCCATTTGATAAGGTGATTGTGACGGCAGCAGCACCATTTATTCCGGATGCATTGCTGGAGCAACTGAAGCCGGGCGGAATCCTTGTGATCCCGGTCGGGGCAAATGACGTTCAAATAATGACTACTGTCACAAAAAATTCCGATAATACTCTTGAGAAAAAGGAGTACGGTGCTTTCAGGTTTGTACCAATGCTTGAAAACAAAGCCAAAGAAAAATGACCTGTGTGAAACTCAGGAGTTACTGCGCCAACGGTGGCGTGCCCTTCTGAAAAAGGCAATTGCAAATCCGACAATTAAAACAATTGAACCAAGCCATAAAACATTGATATAGGGGTTCATGATAGCTTTGATCACAATATAATCAGGCTCCTTCGATACCGTTGCAATATAGGTATAATAGTCACGGTTAATTAAATGCCGGGTGTCGGGATTATACACGGCTCCCATGCGGGGATGTACGTTTACCGAAGGATTTAACGTGAATTCCCGCTTAAATTTACCGCCTTCCCTGCTAAGGAAATCAACCATATAAACTGTGGTATTCCCCTCAACCTTATTGCTGACATAAGTAACATAGAAACCATTCATATAAAGGGTATCATTCCGCGTCAGGACAAGGTTTTCAGCATTGGCCTGGAAGTCACCCAAGTCCATTGTTGAAGTATTTTTCGAAATCACCCTGGAGTTTGAAAAGGTAAGGACTGTGCCAAGTACAAAAATCACAAAACCGATGTGGGTTATAATGGCTCCAATGTTCCTCGGCTTGGCAGTTTGGAACACCATGTTGTAAATTGATGAAAGCAGCGCAAACAGGGTAAAAACGATCAACATGATGAAATTCAACTTGGTTACGATGCCATACGCAACAATGGGAATGCAGATGACCAGGGCTGCCAGAAACGGAATGCCCAATTTCTTCAGGAATTTTCCGGGTTCGTTTGCATCATAATTCAGAAACTGGCTGAAGGCAATAAAACCGGCAATCAATAATGCATACGGCATTTGCCACCGGTTGTAAAAGCCCACCCTGTCGACCGGGGGTGCAATATCGGTATGAAACAAACTGTTGAAAACCGGTATTGATGTCGTGAAAACGATTTGAAAAGCTGCAAGCACCATGATGATGGATCCGATAAACATCCAGAATTCACGTGAAAGCAGGATATCCTCCTTAGCGATGTGGAATTTCCGGAAATTGACCACGATCATAACTACCATGATAACAAAAAACACAAGCAGGTAAACAAGTAGTTGCAGGGTCATGCCATTGTCACCAAAAGAGTGCGCCGAAGTATCGGCCAAAACACCGCTGCGGGTTAAAAAGCTGGCATAAAGAACCAATACATACGACAGGGTTATTAACAAATAGGCAGCAAACAAGGCAAAATTCTGCCTTCTCGAAATCAGCATGAAGTGTAATGCTGCGATCAGGGTCATCCAGGGTACCAGAGAAGAATTTTCAACCGGATCCCATGACCAGAAACCGCCGAATGTCAGCGAAACATAGGCCCATGCTCCTCCGAGAAGAATCCCGGCACCCAACATCAACAGCGCCAACAATGTCCATGGCATGGCACGACCAATCCAGGTATGGTAATCCTTTTTTAAAAATGAGGCGATTGCATAACTGAATGGAACGAGTGAAAGAGCATATCCCAGGAATAAAATAGGCGGATGAATGGTCATCCAGATATTTTCCAGAAGCGGGTTCAGTCCGTTGCCATCGGTGATCATGGTGAGGTAGTTTGGCATGGCGAAAATTGTACCCTGAACATTATCAACCGTATGTCTAAGCAGGGTAAAGGGACTTGCGCCGATTTTGGTTCCCAGGAACGTAACACCAAGCAGCATGGAAGTAACAAACACCTGCGACAATGAAAAAACGATCATGACCGGTGTTTCCCAGTTTCGTGCAAGCCGCAGCAATACCAGGCCGATGAGTGATTGCCACAATGCCCAAACAAGAAAACTTCCCTCCTGCCCTGCCCAGAAACAGGAAATAATATATTTCATGGGCAATTCCAGAGATGAATATTGCCAAACATAGGCATATTCAAAGTAATGCTTAAAAATGAGGAAATAGAGCACAACCGCCACAGTAACCATTGAAAGTGCATGAACGATGTATAAACCGCGGGCACTTATTTTCCATATTTTTTTATGATCCTTCAGGTAAAAGGAAAAAAAGTAAAAGATAGTCGCTAAAATTGCGGTTCCAAATCCAAGCCACAGAAAAAACTTACCCATCTCTCCGGGAAAGAGATGTTCACCAATATATTGAATATGCATGTATATTTTCTTAGATGGCGCAAAATTACGCTTTTCATTCATATGCAGGCAGCATCATGTATATTTTTCTGCAACAAACTGATAATATTGCTTTAGGTGCTCATATTCAAGCAATAATTAACAGCCCAGGTTTGTCCTGCTCGTTCGGTCTCTAATATGCCTCATCCCCCTGACCCCTTCTCCCCTGGGAGAAGGGGAGTTGACTGTTCCCGGGATTAAAGAGATTGTTTTGAGAAATGATTTAGGTCGGAAACTGTATCTTTAAAAAATTCACAGGTTGATAATGTAAAATCATCTGTCTTCCTTTATATTCGCAAAAAAAATCCAATATGATTAAAATAGGTCTGATCGGTGGTTCCGGTCTCGAGAAACTTAACATTTTCAAGAATGTAACTGAGGTTGAGGCCACAACTTTATATGGTGCGCCAAGTTCAACATTTTTCACTGGTACCATCGGTGAATGCGAAGTATTTATTCTCTCACGTCATGGCCGCGATCATGCAATCCCTCCAACCCAGGTTAACAACCGCGCGAATATTACGGCACTAAAGCAGTTGGGTTGCCGGTACATCCTGGCAACAACGGCCTGCGGAAGCCTGAGGGAAGAGATTGGGCGGGGCGACGTGGTAATCGCCGACCAATTCATTGATTTTACGCGCTTCAGGATCAATACCTTTTATGAAAAATTTGAACATGGTCAAATAGCGCATACACCCATGGCAGATCCGTTTTCTGAAGCTTTGCGGCTCCTTCTCATCAACGGCTGTGAAAAAACTGGTATTTCATATCATCCAAAGGGAACAATCGTGACCATTGAAGGCCCCCGTTTTTCAACCCGTGCCGAATCAAAAATGTTCAGACTCCTTGGTGCCGATGTGATCAACATGAGCATTGCACCGGAAGCATGCCTGGCAATGGAGGCAGGAATACCTTATGCCGCCATTGCACTTTCAACGGATTATGATTCCTGGAAACACGATGAAGAACCGGTTACCTGGGATGATTTGCTGAGGGTGTTCAATGAGAATGTTAAACATGTTACCGGACTACTGGTACATGTTTTAGAGAATTTTAATGTTGGTTAATTTCTATCGTGCGTACTTGAAGTCTTTCCCCGGGTATATTGCAGTATCACCCAACTGTTCTTCAATGCGGAGCAATTGGTTGTATTTTGCAATACGGTCGGTACGGCTGGCAGAACCGGTTTTGATCAATCCGGTGTTTAGCGCAACCGACAGATCTGCAATGGTAATATCTTCAGTCTCGCCTGAACGGTGGCTTATTACTGCGGTGTAACTGTTGCGATATGCCATATTCACTGCATTGATGGTTTCACTCAGGGTTCCGATCTGGTTTACTTTTACCAAGATTGAATTTGCCACACCTTTTTTAATTCCCAGTGCAAGACGATCGACATTGGTCACAAAAAGATCATCCCCAACCAGTTGAATTTTACTACCCATCTCCTTGGTCATCAACTTCCAGCCATCCCAATCATCTTCGGCCATACCATCTTCAATGGATATTATCGGATAACGTTTTGTCCAGTCTTTCCAGAATGCAACCATTTCTGATGGTGTCAGCTTGTCGCCGGTCGACTTTTTCAAATGATATACATTTTCTTCAGGGATAAAATATTCGGAGGATGCAGGATCAAGTGCAATACAAATATCTTTGCCTGGCTCGTAACCAGCTACTTCTATGGCCTTCATGATCATCTTCAACGCCTCTTCATTCGATTTGAGATTTGGTGCAAAACCGCCTTCATCTCCAACATTTGTGGAATATTTTCCCTTTTTCAACACAGCTTTCAAATTGTGAAACACCTCCGAACCCATCCGGAGTGCCTCGCTGAATGAAGTCGCGCCAACCGGCATGATCATAAACTCCTGGAAGTCGATGGAATTATCGGCATGAGAACCACCATTGAGGATATTCATCATAGGAATCGGAAGGGTTTGTGCAGCCACTCCTCCGATATAACGATATAATTCCAGTCCTGTTACCTGAGCCGCTGCCTGAGCTGCTGCAAGCGAAACCCCAAGAATTGCATTGGCACCAAGCTTCGATTTATTGGGTGTACCGTCAAGTTCAATCAGTTTTTTATCGATTTCGATCTGGTCGGTAACATACATTCCCTGTATTTCTTCGGCAATCACGGTATTTACATTCTGAACAGCCTGTAAAACACCTTTGCCGAGATAAACTTTCTTATCTCCGTCGCGCAATTCAACAGCTTCATGAACACCTGTTGATGCTCCCGAAGGAACGGCTGCACGCCCGATGGTGCCATTATCCGTAACAACATCCACTTCGATGGTGGGATTTCCTCTTGAGTCCAGTATTTGCCTGGCATGGATTGATAAAATAGTACTCATGTCCGATTTTTTAAGAAGGTTATTATTAATAAATAAAAAAGGACAACATCGTTTCGTATGTCATCCTTTTTCTGCCCACTATGAGCTCATACATCTGTTTCAGGCGATTATACTTCTGTTTTTTCGTCTGAGGCTTCCGGATTAACTACCGGAGCAGTTTCCTTTGCAGGTTCCTCAACCTTTTTTGCAGTTTTTTTCTGTTTGGCGTCGGCTTCATGTTTCACTGCAGTCTTGGCATCAACCTCGTCACCTGTTGTTTTCTTGGCTCCTGCTCTTTTGCGGCGTGTTGATTTTGTCTTGCCATCATCCTTAGGCGACAACATGGCTTCATTATAATCAACCAGTTCGATCAGGCACATTTCGGCATTATCCCCAAAACGGTTACCTGTTTTAAGAATACGGGTATATCCACCCGGACGATCCATGATCTTTTTAGAGATTTCGCGAAAAAGTTCGGTCACGGCCTCTTTGCTCTGGAGATAGCTGAAAACAGTACGGCGTGAGTGCGTTGTGTCCTCTTTCGACTTTGTGATCAGCGGTTCCACATATACCCGAAGCGCTTTTGCTTTGGCAACAGTCGTATGGATCCTTTTATGAATGATCAGAGAGGCCGCCATGTTGGACAACATTGCCTTTCGGTGTGCACTTTTTCTTCCTAAATGGTTAAATTTCTTCTGGTGTCTCATTGCAATTAATCCTTATCTAATTTATATTTCGTCGTATTCATACCAAATTCAAGACCTTTTGATTTAACAAGTTCTTCAAGTTCGGTAAGTGATTTTTTCCCAAAATTGCGGAACTTCAGCAAATCATTCTTATTGAAGGCCACAAGGTCACCAAGATATTCGACATCAGCAGCTTTCAAACAATTGAGTGCACGAACAGATAAGTCCATGTCAACCAATTTTGTTTTCAGCAACTGGCGGATATGCAAAGATGTTTCATCAAATTCTTCTGCGACCGCCTTTTCTACCGAATCCAGTGTAATTTTCTCATCAGAGAATAACATAAAATGATGGATAAGAATCTTTGCAGCTTCTTTCAATGCATTTTTTGGCTGGATTGAACCGTCTGTCGTAACCTCAATGACAAGCTTCTCATAGTCAGTCTTTTGTTCAACGCGAAAATTTTCGACATTAAACGTCACATTCTTAATCGGGGTATGCACCGAATCAATGGCTATTCTGCCCAGGGAAGAACTCAATGTTTTATTTTCCTCAGCAGGTATATATCCACGGCCTTTATCAACTGAAAGTTCAAACGACAGTTTAACATTGGATTCCATATGGCATATCACGATTTCCGGATTCAATACCTGAAATACAGATAGGAATTTATTGATATCTCCTCCTTTAAAATCTTTCTGTTGCGCGATGACGACAGTAACTTTTTCAGAGTTTTCCGTATCGATCAAACGTTTGAAGCGTATTTGCTTCAGGTTCAGGATGATCTCGGTAACGTCCTCAATAACTCCTTTGATGGTGGAAAATTCCTGCTCGACCCCTTCAATTTTCACCGAAGTGATGGCAAAGCCTTCCAACGAAGAAAGGAGAATCCTTCTGAGTGAGTTTCCAATGGTCACACCAAAACCTGGCTCAAGCGGGCGAAATTCAAATACCCCGCGACAATCATCGGCTTCCACCATGATTACCTTATCAGGTTTCTGGAACGGTAATATTGCCATATATTGGTTTTTATTTGTTGTTTTTATTGTGTTGTATCGTAGAGACGGGGCATGCCCCGTCTCATCATATACAATGAAAATTCTATTTCGAATACAATTCGACGATGAGTTGTTCCTTGATATTTTCGGGAATCTGATCCCGTTCAGGATAGCTCATAAATTTCCCGGCCAACATACCGCCGTCCCATTCAAGCCAGGGATATTGGTTACCACGGCCAGACAACGAATTGGTGATTACTTCGAGTGATTTGGAACGTTCGCGAACAGCAACGATATCGCCAGGGCGAAGTTCATAAGAGGGAATATTCATCACTTTTCCATTTACCATTACATGGCGGTGTCCGATCAATTGGCGGGCACCATCACGTGTAGGAGAAATACCAAGCCGGTAAACCACATTATCGAGGCGTGATTCAATCAATTGCAATAAAACCTCGCCGGTTACACCACCCTTGCGGGAAGCTTTCAGGAAGATATTTTTGAATTGACGCTCAAGAATACCATAGGTATATTTGGCTTTTTGTTTCTCCATGAGCTGTGT
The DNA here is from genome assembly GCA_903925275.1 of uncultured Bacteroidales bacterium. Classification (GTDB taxonomy): domain Bacteria; phylum Bacteroidota; class Bacteroidia; order Bacteroidales; family FEN-979; genus CAIVAT01. Next base: position 1,457 of record CAIYES010000131.1, on the reverse strand, counting down.
ACCGTACTCAGAAACTTTCGCTCTGCGCTTGGTCTGACCATGCATTCCCGGAGGATAATTCTTTTTTTCATAACTTTTATCAGGACCAAAAATAGGATCTCTGAACCTTCTTGCAATTCTGGACTTTGGGCCAATGTATCTTGCCATGGTAATTGAGATAAATTAATGTTAAACTCTTCTTCTTTTAGGAGGACGACATCCATTATGAGGCAGCGGAGTGATATCAACAATCTCCATTACTTCAATCCCGGCAGTGTGCAGGGTGCGTATTGCAGATTCGCGACCTGCTCCGGGTCCTTTGATGTAAACCTTGACCTTTCGGAGTCCCTGGTCGTATGCAACCTTGGAGGCATCCTGTGCGGCCATCTGGGCTGCATAAGGCGTATTCTTCTTTGATCCCTTGAAACCCATCTTACCTGCCGACGACCAGCTTATAACCTGCCCGCCATTGTTTGTCAGCGTAATGATGAGATTGTTGAAAGAAGCATTGACATAGGCTTTCCCTATTGTATCAACCTTAACAACCCTTTTTTTTGAACTTTTTTCAGTCTTTGCCATGTTCTAATTTACTTCGTGCATTAACGATTAACCTTTGGTTGCCTTTTTCTTGTTGGCAACGGTTTTTTTCCTGCCTTTACGTGTACGTGCGTTGTTCTTCGTACTTTGTCCACGAACAGGCAAGCCTAAACGATGACGGATTCCCCGGTAGCAACCGATATCCATCAGGCGCTTGATATTCATCTGGACTTCGGAACGAAGAGCACCTTCGATTTTAAAATTATCGTTGATGACCGTACGGATTTTATTCTGTTCTTCATCATTCCAGTCCTGGACTTTCTTATTCCTGTCAACACCTGCCACATCAAGGATCCTTTGAGCAGTACTTCTACCAATACCGAAGATATAGGTCAGCCCAATTTCACCTCTTTTATGTTTAGGTAAGTCAATACCTGCAATTCTGGCCATAACAATCCAATTTTATGTTTGTAATATCTTAACCTTGTCTTTGTTTGAACTTAGGGTTCTTTTTGTTAATGACATACAGTTTGCCATTTCTGCGGACGATTTTGCAATCTGCCGATCTCTTCTTAATTGATGCTCTGACTTTCATTTTACGTTTGCTTTAATACTATTGATATCTGAACGTAATTCTTCCTTTTGTTAAATCATACGGTGACATCTCGATTCTGACGCGGTCTCCGGGAAGAATTTTTATATAATGCATCCTCATTTTACCCGAAATATGGGCGGTTATCACATGCCCGTTCTCTAATTCCACCCTGAACATTGCGTTCCCGAGGGATTCGATGACCGTGCCATCCTGTTGAATTGACGATTGCTTTGCCATACTATATGCTACTTGATCCTAGAACTTCTTCAATATACCGGAAGGTTGAAAGAACATCAGCTTTTTCCTTTCTCACAGCAACCGTAAGCTCAAAATGCGCTGAAGGCAT
>CAIYES010000130.1 GCA_903925275.1 uncultured Bacteroidales bacterium | reverse complement strand
CCAAAATTGAATGTAGGACTAGACGTTTGTATTATGTCATATCCAAAGTTGAATGTAGGAGTAGACAAATGTCCAGCCCTATACTCCAAAGTTGAAGATAGTAGTAGACGTTTGTCCAGCCATATCCTGAAAACCAAAGATAGGACTAGTGCATCAAACCCTAAATGACATTATTATTTTTTCACATTTAGATTTCCATCTACATGGTTTGGCTAGACATTTGTTGTAATAAATGATAAAATCTATAATTTTCTGTTCTAAATCCTGAGTTGAAGTAAAATTTCCTCTTCTAATTACTTTCCTTTGCAAAATTCCAAACCAATTTTCAATTTGATTAATCCATGAACAATGTTTTGGAGTATAAAGAAACCGTATTTTATGAGACTCATCTTCTAAAAACGCTTGTCTTGTTTCTTGTGATTTTAATATTCCTTCTTTTCCTTTAATTCCTAATTCTCCAACATATCTAATTGTTTGAGCAATCCAATAGACCAAGGTTTCTGATTTGTGGGTATTCAATTGGTCGCAAAAGATAACAGTTTTCTCTTTTGGGTTTGTCTTTACAATATTTTGAATATGGGTTAAATAATCTAATTCTGTCCTTGTTTGTCCAATTGAATATTCTGCAATTTTTCCTGTCTTAATATCCTTTGATGCTATTAAACACTGTGTACCATTTCTTTGATATTCTGACTCAACCTTTTCCACATAGCCTTTTGCCATTACTTTCTTTGTTGACCTACTTATTGCCTGTATACCTGTCTTTTCATCCGAACTATAATAATTGGTTTTATCGTCCGCTTTATCTTCTGCTATACTTATATATAGTAAACTGATTTTACCTACTCTTTCTTTAAATTCTTCTGTACCGGTTTCTTTTGGAAACAGCCAATATTCAGATTTGTGGGGCTGTAAACCGTTTTTTTAAAATCCTTCCCACTTGACTTGGTGATATTCTGTCAACTATTTTTTGTTCAACAAGAGCCTTAGATAATTCTAAATGTGTCCAATGGGTAATTGGATAGCCTTTTTCTGAAGGATTAATACAAGCAAATGCCTGTATTTGAATTTTCTCTTGATCAGTTATTCTTTTGGGAGCACCAATACGTTCGCGATCTTCTAAAGCAGCTAACATTAAATCAGTTAATGCCTTGTCGGAAATCCCTTTACCATCAATGCCTTTGCTTGCCTCTCTAATTATTGAATTATCCTCAATCCAATAATCAATCCATCTGTGGACTGTTGGTAATGAAACTTTTGTTTTTTCAACTATTTTTGTTACTTTTTCATTTTCGTCTGCCATTAAAATAATATTGATTCTGTGATATAGACATTTTTTTAAACTATGTCGATTCAAAGCTTTGTCTAATAATGACCTTTCTTGTAGAGTCAAAATGACCAGATCTGTTTTTTTGTTCATTGAATTTCTTTATGGTTAGCACAAAGAAAATAAAAATATTAACTTAAAATAAAAATATTGCAAATTGTTATCAAGAATCTATTGTTAATATCTATAATGTAATTTCAGATTTGTTGCACTAGCTGTAATATTGTTAGGAGCTGTCCAGTTTGCTATATTACCAGTTCCGCTTGCAGCCAATCCTATTGCAGTATTTGAATTAGTCCAAGTATAAGTTGATCCGGTAGGTATACTTG
>CAIYES010000129.1 GCA_903925275.1 uncultured Bacteroidales bacterium | reverse complement strand
TTCAATCCCCATAATTGCTTCGGTCGCGCTTTTTACTATCTTATTCATATGTTAATAATTTCTATTTTAATGGTCATATAGAATACCCATAATTATCATTCACGGTTTGCATGAACTTAGTTCTTATGGGTATTTCATATTTCGTTATATATGCTTAAAAGAAGAATTTGACGAATTTGACGAATGACAAGTAACAAATGACAAGTGACAAGTGACAAGTAACAAATGACAAGTGACGAATGACAGGTGACAAGTGACAAGTGATCATCATAGGGAAGACGCTAAGGTACAAAAGATTAAATTATTGAATATGAAATATTTGTGTCTTTTGTCTTCGCGTCTTTCCTGAAAATATAAAAATTTGATTTTTCAGCGTAGGCTCAATTTTTATTATTCAACAAATTTATATTAATTCTAAATAAAAACAATAATTTTGCAAAAAAAACATACATATCATTAAATCTTCATTATGTTAAAACTATTTAGTCCATATTTGCTCAATGGCATCGAATTAAAAAACAGGGTTGTCATGGCCCCCATGACGCGTAGCCGTGCCATCGGGAACATTCCGAATGATCTGATTGCAACTTATTATGAACAGCGTGCCAGTGCAGGTTTAATTATCACCGAGGGCACCGCTCCATCGCCAAATGGACTAGGATACTCAAGGATTCCGGGAATCTTCAGTGAAGCCCAGGTTGCCGGTTGGAAAAAAACAACCGAAGCAGTCCACCAAAAAGGAGGAAAGATCTTTATCCAGTTTATGCATACCGGCAGGATGGGTCATCCGCTGAATTTGCCCCAGGGGGCTGAAATAATTGCGCCATCGGCCATAGCCGCTCCGGGGCAAATGTTCACCGACAGCCAGGGGATGCAGGATATGCCGCTTCCCCGTGCGATGACGCTTGAGGAAATCCTTCAGACGAAAAAAGAATTTATGAAATCGGCCATCAATGCCATTACAGCAGGGTTCGACGGGGTTGAGCTGCATGGAGCCAATGGTTATCTGCTCGAGCAATTTCTTTCTCCGCACAGCAACACACGCACCGACGATTATGGTGGAAGCATTGAAAACCGCTGTCGCTTTGTGATTGAAGTGGCAGAAGCTGTGGGGAAGGCCATTGGTATGGATAAAACAGCCATCCGTTTGTCACCTTACGGGGTCAATGGCGGAATGTTCCCCTACCCTGAGATTGAGGAGACATACACCTACCTGGCTTCGCATCTTGATGCACTCGGTATTCTTTATATTCATCTGGTAGATCACAGTGCCATGGGCGCACCTGAGGTTCCACTGGCCATCAAGCAAACTATCCGTAAAAAATTGCGCAATACGCTGATCCTTGCAGGTGGATATTCAAAAGAGACTGCCGAACGTGACCTGCAGAGCGGCCTGGCTGACCTGATCGCATTCGGAAGGCCATTTATCACCAATCCTGACCTGGTCGAACGTATGATGAATGACTTGGCCCTGAATGCCGACCTGGATGTTAACACTTTGTATTCTCCCGGCGCACAAGGGTTCACCGATTATCCGGCTTTTCAGGGCACCTGACCTTTTGTTAAGAAATGTTAAAATTCTTGACTTCTGCTTTGAATTGGTTATATTTGTGTCAACCAATTAAAAATTACCAAGAACAAAAAAAAGCTACAGTTCACATTAGATTTTATGGCGTGTTTCGCTCATACCGGAACATGTAATCAGGCCAAGGCCAATCCAAAATCGTGAAGATTACTGGATAAATTAAATCGCACATGCGACACCGCCCCACACACGGGGCGGTTTTTTTATGCAAAAATCACCTCACCCTGACCTTGGATCAAGAGGAATTTCTGGGGGGCGGGGATTTCGGATTTCAGATTTCGGATTTCACATTTCAAAATTTCAAACTTATCAACACACACCTTACTTTTCTGCCACAACCCTGATTAACCATTAAAAAGTCTGGACACATTGGAAACTCATGGCAAATCAAAATTTAACGACCATCTCCGTGAAAGAACCCTTCAGATGGCAGCGACACTTTATTGGCTCTTGAAAGATAAAAAGGTTTCCTGGATCATCCGCCCGGGCGTGAATCAGATCATTCGGAGTTCATCTTCCGTGGCTGCAAATTTCCGGGCTGCAACCCGTGCACGCTCCGATGCAGAGTTTTATGCCAAGATATGTATTGTCGTAGAGGAATGTGACGAAACCCTGTTTTGGCTTGATTATCTGATTCGTATCAATTTGCTTGATGCTGCCACAACGAAGGAAATCTATTCGGAGGTTGAACAACTGGTGAGATTGTTCAATGCGATAAAATCAAAGATGAAGATAAAAATTGGTGTGTAAAAATGTGAAATCTGAAATCTGAAATCTGAAATGTGAAATTATGCTTTGCTACCTTCCTCCCCCGGAAATTCCGCTTGATCCGGGGTCGGGGGTTGAGGTGAATTTTTAAAATTGTTTGTCTGGCCCATTTTCATATCTTTACCCCTATCAATCATAAAACAATAATCCAGCACCCAATGATAAAGATGTTGTCCTTTTCGCTTCTGCTGATTATTGGTTTGACCATTCAAGCCCAGCAAATCGCCGTAAAATCTTTCCGCCAGCTTGAAAACGACCTTGATGCCCGTGCTTCCTACCCCAAAGAGGATAAAAACGGTGAAAAAGCGGCCATCATCAAAATAGTAACCAATGAAACCGGTTTTGAATTTGACGGCGGAATCATCGGCATCGTGGCTTCTGTTCAAAAGACGGGCGAAATATGGCTTTACGTGCCACGAGGTTCAAAAGTAGTGACGATCAAACATTCAAAGTTCCCCTTGTTGCGGAACTATGCCTATCCGCAAGCCATCGGAGCCGGTGAAGTGTACGAAATGGTACTCACAACCGGCAGAGTGGTTACCACCATCGAGGAACCGGTGATTGAAACCCAGTGGCTTCTTATCACCACCGATCCTTCCGTCGCAGATGTGTATATCAATGACCAGCCTGCCGGGAAAACCCCTTACCAAAACAATCTTCCAACAGGAAAGTATACCTGGCGGGTATCGAAAGAGCTTTACCTGCCCGAATCCGGTTTTGCCAATTTAATCGCCGGAGGCGAAAAACAGGTCATGAATGTAAAAATGAAGCCGGACTTTGGAATGCTGACCATCTCATCTTCACCCGAAAACGGCGCCAGCGTGAGCTTCAACAATATGCCTACCGGGAAAGTTACTCCATGTTCCATTGAAATGGTGAAATCGGGTGACCATACCCTCACCCTCAGCCGCGATATGTACGAAACTACCACGCAACTCGTTACTGTGGCAGCAGGAGAAACAAAGCAGGTTGCCGTTAACATGAACCCCACATTTGCCCAGGTAGCTGTTACCTCTGAACCGGTAGCCGACATCTATATCAACGGGCAGATGAAGACCAAAGGAACCTGGCAGGGCCGGCTTAACCCCGGCGTTTACACCTTTGAAGCCAAACTTGAAAAGCATCTCACAGCCACCGAAATGCGCACGGTTATCGTGGGCCAACCATTGAATGTTACACTCAGCCCTACGCCCCGAACAGGTACTCTGAAGATCATGACCACACCCTTCGATGCCACTATTAGAATGGCAGGGAAAGAGATGGGAAAAACGCCTGTGCTGCTGAAAAATCAATTGATTGGTGATTACACTGTGGAACTCTCACTCACCGGCTATGCCACCGCTTATGAAAAAGTTACGATAGCCGAAGGCCAGACGGCTGAAATAAACGCCATGCTGCAAAACGGAATGCAGGTTGAAATTACCGGCAACCCGGCCGGAGCAGACTTGTATATTGACGACAAACCAGCTGGAAAAATGCCATATCACGGAAACCTGAGCTTTGGAAACCATAAGCTTCGAATTGAAAACAACGGCAAAAAAGCCGAAAAGCAGATTCAGGTAATTCAGGGTGGAGCTTCCAATTTTTTAATTGCCATTATTTCCACCTACACCGAAACCGCCTTCGGGCTAAATCTTGAAATGGTTTTTGTTGAAGGAGGAACTTTCCAGATGGGCATGAATGATGGAGAAAGTGATGAAAAGCCGGTGCATCCGGTAACATTGAGCGACTTTTTTATCGGGAAAACTGAGGTAACACAAAAGCTATGGCGGGAAATAATGGGAAGCGATCCTGCTTTGTTATATTTCAAGGGTTGCGATCAATGTCCTGTTGAGAGGGTATCTTGGAATGATGTGCAGGATTTCATTACCAAACTGAATAAAAAAACCGGAAAGAATTATCGGTTACCCACAGAAGCGGAATGGGAATACGCTGCGAAAGGAGGAAATAAAAGCAAAGGATATACATACAGCGGAAGCAACAGTTTAGGCGATGTGGCCTGGTATAGTGATAATTCCGGTTCAAAAACACACCCGGCCGGGCAAAAGCAGCCAAACGAACTTGGGTTATATGACATGAGCGGAAATGTATGGGAATGGTGCAGCGATTGGTATGGATCGGATTATTACCAAAGCAGCCCCTCATCAAATCCCAAAGGCGCTTCGTCGGGGTCCTATCGTGTGTACCGCGGCGGTAGCTTGACCGACGTCGCACGGGCTAGCCGGACGGCGTATCGCATCAAATACTACCCAGACTACCGCTACAACGTCCTTGGCTTCCGCCTTGTTTCCTCCAAGTAACAGTGGAAATCCATCTTATTAAGGAAAGAATGCTGGGTAAAAACAGTAAGATTTAAATAAATTCACCTCAACCCCTAACCCCTTCTCCTGAAGGAGAAGGGGAAGGGTAGATGATTTTAGCTTTTTAGACCAGACTCAGCAAAATATGGTAGATTTATCCCGTTTTCAGTAAGCAAATAACCTCCCCGGTCGCCCCCTTCGGGACCCAGTTCAATAACATGGTCGGCATGGGCGATGATGTCGCGGTCGTGCTCAATGACAAGCAGGGTGTGTCCCTGGCTGGCCAATTGATGAAATAAAGCCAGCAGGTATTCAATATCCCGGAAATGAAGACCTGTGGAGGGTTCTTCAAACAGGTAAAGTACGCTGCCTTTTGCTGGTTTCATCAGTTCCGTCGCCAAAACCAACCGCTGCGCCTCACCTCCCGAAAGGGTATCGAGCGGTTGACCCAACTGCAGATAACCTAATCCCACCTTTTCGAGCATGCACAACTGTCCTGAAAGATTTTTCTGATCAGAAAAAAAGAGGGAGGCTTCGGCGGCTGTCAAACCAAGCACATCACCGATGTCGCGTCCGTTGTATTTGCATGACAGGATTTCATCGCGGAAGCGCTTCCCATGACAGGATTCGCAGGTCATTTTTACATCCGAAAGAAAATCCATGGAAATGCGGATCTGGCCGGCTCCTTCACAGGTTGTACACTGTCCGGCCCTGTTCAGGTATGAAAAATTATTTTTGGTAAACCCTGCCTGCCGTGCGTCATTTGTTGCGGCAAACAGATCACGGATATGGTCAGAGATACCTGTGAAAGTTGCCGGCGTGGCCAGCGGGGATGAGAATCCGGTTCGCTGGTGAACACAAACGATCCGCTGAATATGCTCAAAGCCTGTAATCGAGGAACAGCCTGTGGGTCGCTTGTTTTCGCTGGAAGTAAGGATTACCTCATTCATTAAAGTGGATTTTCCGCTTCCCGAAACGCCGGTGATGGCGATGATGCCGGCGGAGGGGATTTCGAGATCAAAACCCTTCAGGTTATTGGCATACGCATTGTGAATGGATAACCCGGGTTTGAGTTTTCGTTGGCGGGACAGAATTGGCATATTCTGCTTCCCTGAAAAATCAGTTCCGGAAAAGAGCGGGACTTGACGCAGATACGGCGCTGTAACCGAATCCGGATTATTCAGGATCTCTGCAGGGGTTCCTTCCGCCAGGACTCGTCCTCCCTCTTTGCCGGCACCTGGACCCATATCGATCACATGATCAGCTGCAAGAATAACCTCCCGGTCGTGTTCAACAATCACCACGGTATTCCCTGCCTCCTGCAACGAACGGATCAGCTTCATCAGTTGCTGTGTATCCTTTGGATGAAGACCAATCGTAGGTTCATCGAGTATGTAAGTGAGACCCGTCAATCCCGACCCCAATTGGCCGGCCAGCCTGATGCGCTGCGCCTCTCCACCGGATAGGGTGGATGAAATGCGGTCGATGGTAAGGTAGGATAAGCCAAGTCCGGATAAAAATTCAAGCTTTCGTACTATTTCCGCGATCAGCGGTGTGGCCATTTCAATATCAGCCGGTAAGGATAATCGGGCAGTCAACGTACTGAAAAATTCAATGGAGCCGGAAACCGGAAGCGATGATACTTCGGCAATATTTTTCCCAAGAATGCCAACCGCCAATGCTTCAGGTCGTAACCTCGAGCCCCTGCATGACCCACAGGATGCGGTTTTCATAAGTTTCATCATGCTTTCGCCCCGATGATCGGCATGTTTGCGGCTGTATTCCTCATTGACTAGGGTTAGCAGCCCTTTCCACGGACCCTGAAAATGATGCTCACCGGTGCGGTCATCCCGCCGGAATTGCCAGTTGACTTCATAGACCTCATCACCGGTGCCATTCAATGCGATTTCCTGTTCTGCGGAAGTAAGATCCTTCCAGGGCACACCATAATCGATGCCGTATTTGTCGCCAACCGATTTCAGTGTTGCCATGTACTGTCCAAACGGGTCACCATAGAACTTCCCGGTTTTGGTACCATCCATGGCCCCCGCTCGAATTGGTTTTGCAGGATCAGTCATCAATTTTTCGGGATCGCAAACAGTTTGTGAGCCCAACCCATCACATGCTGGACATGCGCCGTGCTGGTGGTTGAAGGAAAAAAGGCTGGAAGGAAAATTACGAATGTCGAACTTCGAACTTCGATATTCATTATTCAATATTCGATATTCAGATTTTTGATTTGTCCGGCCTATCCTTGAATACAGAAGCCGGTAATGATCATAAATTCCGGTCATGGTTCCGATGGTTGAACGGGGGTTCTGGCCGATGCTTCCCTGGTCGACTGCAAAGGTGGGGGTCAGTCCGGAAACCTCTTCAAAATCGGCTTTTTCCTTTATGCCGATCCTTCCGCGCACATAGGGGGAAAAACTCTCCAGAAAACGGTTTTGTCCCTCGGCGAAAATCGTATCGATGGCCAGCGACGATTTCCCGCTTCCTGATACACCGGTTATCACAGTGATCTTGTTGTGCGGAATCTCAATGCTTATGTGACGGAGATTATGGGTGGATACTCCTCTTAATGATAAAAATGAATTTCGAATTTCGAATTTCGAATGTTGAATTTCGAACTTTTGTCTGCGACATTCATTACTCGATATTCGATTTTCATTACTCGATATTCTATATTCATTATTCGATATTCGATATTCATTATTCGATATTCGATATTCTTCATTCAATATTCGATATTCATTATTCGATATTCGATATTCATTATTCGATATTCGATATTCATTATTCGATATTCGATATTCATTATTCGATATTCGATTTTCATTATTCGATATTCGATATTCATTATTCGATATTCGATATTCATTATTCGATATTCGATATTCCCTCAGCGCCGTGGCAGTAGACGAACGCTCACAATTCACCAATTCTTCCGGTGAACCCGAGAAAAGAAGGTTTCCACCATCCCGTCCGCTGCCTGGGCCAAGGTCGATGATGTGGTCGGCAGCAGCAATTACTCCCATGTGATGTTCGATGAGGATGACGGTATGACCCTGGTCAGTGAGCCGGTTGAGGGCGTTCAACAGGATGCCGACATCGGCCTGATGCAATCCGGTTGTTGGTTCATCCAGAATGTAAAGGGTGTGTGCCGACTGAGGTTTGGCAAGTTCTGTTGCCAGTTTGATACGCTGTGCCTCGCCGCCGCTAAGGGTTGACGAACGTTGTCCGAGCGTGAGATAGCCCAGACCGAGGATTTCTAGCGTATCAAGATACCGGACAATTTTCAGCTCTCCGTCAAAGAATATAGTCGCCTCAGACACTGACATCTCAAGGATTTCAGAAATATTTTTACCGTGGCAGGTAATCGCCAGTGTTTCATCGTCAAAGCGACGGCCCTCGCATGATTCGCAAAGCACCTCTATATTCCCCATGAAATGCATTCCTACCAATTGGTAACCGGCGCCCTGGCATGATTCACATCGGCCACCTTTGGTATTGAAAGAAAACCGGCTTTTGTCATACCCCAGCCTGACTGACTCCGGCTGATTGGTGAATAAATCGCGGATGTGATCAAACAACCCCGTATAAGTGGCCGGATTGCTGCGGGGCGTTCGTCCGATCGGCGACTGATCAATCGAAATCAGTTTGCCAATACCGTCCCATCCGTTGATTTCACGGTACTTTCCAACAGTTTCGTTCGCATCATGCAGTTTGTTCTTCAAAAAGGCGCCTAAGATGTGGTTGGTCAGGGTCGACTTTCCAGCACCGGAAACGCCGGTCACCACATTCATGGCCTGCAACATGAAACAGACATCAATATTTTTCAGATTGTAGGCAGATGCGCCTTTTATTGTAAGAAATCCGCTGCCGGTGCGCCGGTCAACGGGGGTTGCAATCCGTTCAAAACCATGCAGGAACGACAATGTCCGGCTCTTTCGGATTTCGGCTTCAGGCAAGCTTTTTGCCTGCTGCAATGTGCCGTTAAACAATACCTCACCTCCATGGATTCCGGGGCCCGGACCGATGTCAATCAGCCGGTCGGCATGATGGATGAACTCCTCTTCATGTTCCACCACGATCACGGTATTCCCTTTGTCGCGCAGCTCTTTGAGAATTACGATGAGTTGTTTGATATCATGCGGGTGCAACCCGATGGAGGGTTCATCGAAGATGCATATCATCCCGCTCAACCCGATCCCGGCCTGTGTTGCCAGACGCAACCGCTGTGATTCCCCCCCGGAAAGGGTTGTCGATTCACGATCGGGGGTAAGATAGCTCAAACCGAGTCGTTTCAGCAAATCGATTTGTTTTGATATCTGCGCAACAACAGGACCGGCAATGGCTTCAGATGATTTACCAAATTCGGGCTCATTGATCAGTTGCTGAAGTTCATCCAGTTGAAGTGCAGCGAGTTTAGCAATTGAATGCCCGTTGATTTTCACCGAAAGCGACTTTTCATTCAGCCGCTGACCGTTGCAAATCCTGCATTTTCCACTGCGGACAAACCTCAGGATATTTTTATTCCGGTCGTGCTGCAGAATGGCTTCCATCACGGGAAGGATTCCTTTGTAGTGACCCATTTCACGGGGCTTTGCGGTGATCCCGCTCCATTTCATCCGTGATTCAAGCGGGTGTTTGCCAAAGGGGATTTCAATTTTATGGCTTCCGTAAAGTACAATGTGTTTTTGTTCCGGGGTGAGGTCTTTCCAGGGAATGTCAACATGAAAACCTTCCGACCGGCATACCTGATCGAGTACCGTCATCGTCACCTGGGAATAGATGATGTAGCCATTTGGCGTGGTAAGGACGAGTGCACCATCGCGCAGGGTCTTGTTTTCATCGGCGATCAGCAATCCCGGATCAAGGAAATCCTCTACCCCCAACCCTTTGCAGGCTGGACAAGCCCCTAACGGTGAATTGAATGAGAACAGACTGCGTGTAATCGGAAAGGACTCCTGGCTGGTGGGAATCGTTCCAACCCTTGCAAACAACAGCCGCAGCAGATCATAGATGCCTGTAATGGTTCCCACCGTCGACCGGGGATTCGATACCACCGATTTCTGATTCAGGGCAATGGCAGGCGAAAGACCCTCTACTTTTTCCACATCCGGTTTTTTCAGCTTGCCCATAAATTGCCGGGCAAATGCTGAAAACGAACCGAGGTATCTGCTTTCTGCTTCCCGGTAAAGCACATCGAATATCAGCGACGATTTTCCGGAGCCTGAAACACCGGTTACCACAATCAACTGGTTTTTCGGAATTTCCACACTGACCGAACGAAGGTTATGCTCTGTGGCGCGGGTAATCCTGATAAGGTTGGTGGAGGGCATGGGGAGCACAGCAAATTAAGTGACGAGTGACGAATGACAAGTGACGAGTAAAGAGTGACAAATGAGGAATGACAAGTGACAAGTGACGAATGACAAGTGACCAGTGATCAAAAAGATTTTCGTAGCAAAAATAGGAAGTTTGATCAAATGACGGGACTTAATTCTCTCTCTGAATTCGTCACTTGTCACTTGTCATTTGTCATTCGTAAAAGAACTTTGATCAAATGAGGGTCTAAAATTTCTTTCTGAATTCGTCGCTCATCATTTGTCATTTGTCACTCGTCACTCGTAATTTATAATATCTTTGTGGCTGAAATGAAGATAGTCTTTTTGGGGTATTAGCTCAGTTGGCCAGAGCGCTGCGTTCGCAATGCAGAGGTCACCGGTTCGACTCCGGTATACTCCACTCCCCTGCCTGC
>CAIYES010000128.1 GCA_903925275.1 uncultured Bacteroidales bacterium | reverse complement strand
TGTTTGCATAAGGCTGGTTTTTTATGGTTTATAGTTTGGTACCTTAAAACTAATAAATTTCCAGTCTTATGCTTCATTTTGCAAACATAGGGTCTCCCCTTGAAGGGGAGGGGATGGGGTGGGGTCATTTTGGTTAATTCCCCGCTTCTTACAGCGGATTATAAAATAGAATTCAATTGTACTAACTGCTCTGCCGTGAGGAGATTCATTTAATAATTACAGAAGGTTTGATACGCTCGCGTTTCATCCTTCATCTCCCACGTCCTACTTGTCCAATTCTTCGTACACCGAGTTCTGACTTTTATACTCCGGTACCATCTGCTTCATTTTCCGGATGATCTCGAAATTTGCATTCAGCGGCAGCATTGAAGATAATTCATAAAGGTCTTTTCTGACAAGATCCGGATTGCAGGGACGCACTTTGGCAGCAAGAATGAGCGGGTGGTGGGTCGGAATCGTATTTTCTTCCACATTCAGCAGTTCCTCATATAATTTTTCTCCGGGTCTAAGTCCTATGTATTTGATTTGGATATCCTTGCCAAGAATGAGTCCTGAAAGTTGAATCATCTTTTTCGCAAGGTCGAGTATCTTAACTGATTTGCCCATGTCGAAGATGAAAATTTCGCCTCCTTGTCCGTATGCACCGGCTTCGAGCACTAACTGACAGGCTTCAGGAATGGTCATAAAGAAACGCGTAACCTCCGGATGGGTGATCGTGACCGGGCCTCCTTTTTCAATCTGACTGCGGAACATGGGTATTACTGAACCGTTGGAACCAAGAACATTTCCAAATCGGGTGGTGATAAAACGGGTGCCGTCGGGCGAGTTCAAGGCCTGGGTGTAAATCTCAGCAATGCGTTTGGAGGCACCCATGACGTTGGTAGGGTTTACCGCTTTATCGGTTGAGATCATGATGAACTTTTTCACACCTGATTCGACTGACAGGTCGGCAATGATACGGGTTCCTCCCACATTGGTAAGAACGGCTTCCGCCGGGTTGCTTTCCATCATGGGTACATGCTTGTAGGCTGCAGCATGGTACACCATGTCGGGACGGAAGGTTTCGAAGATTTTTCGCATCCGAGGTTCATTGCAAATGTCGCACAGGATAAATTCCACTTCGGAACCCTGATTGTTTGACAGTGTTTCAAGCTCAAGATAATGGAGCGGAGTTTCAGCCTGGTCAATCAAAATAAGCTGTCGCGGTGCATATCGGGCGATCTGTCGTACGATCTCACTGCCTATTGAACCGGCAGCGCCACTCACCAGTATTGTTTTTCCGGTGATTTCCTGCGCAATGCGTTTTTCATCCAGCTTAATCTCTTCGCGTTCAAGCAGTTCTTCGATGTTGATATTTTTTATCTGGTTGAAGCTCAGCTCTCCGTTGATCCACCTGATCATCGGCGGGACTGTAAGGACTTTTGTGTTGTAAGTCAAACATTTGTCGACCAGTTCCTGCTTTTTCCGCGGGTCAATATGCATGATGGCCAGGATAATCTGAGCAATCGTGTTTGTTTCGAGCAGATTGTCCAGTTTATCGGGACTGAGAATGTCAACACCTTCGAGTTTTTTTCCTTGTTTGTTGCTGCTGTCGTCAATGAAAGCCAGTACCTTATAATTCGTGCCGGCATCGCGATCGAGCGTTCGTTTGGCAATGATTCCGGCCTCGCCGGCGCCATAGATCAACACATTCACCTTTTCACGCTCATGGTGCTGGAATTCGAGAAATATCAGTTTTACCATCAAACGAAAGGCGATCATACCGAAAGAGGTGGCCAGGAAGTCGATGATGATAATAGAGAAAGGTATGAAGAAATGATGGTTGACGAGGAAGTAGGTAAACACGTTTGTCAGGGCGAAGATGATGCTGCCTGCCAGGACAGTTCCAAAAACACGCAATGCATCGCCGGTGCTGGTATAGCGGATGATACCGGCATAGGATCGGGCTATCAGGAAGCTGATCGACCTGATCAATGCCATGAAGAGTAAAATCTGCGGGAGCGGGTTTAACTCTGATGCTGGAATGGAAAAGTTGAACCGAAGGAGATATGCCAGTATGAAGGCTGAAAATCCAATGGCGAGATCTATCAAAAAGATCAACCATCGTGGCGTATTTTCCCGTGTTAATAGCATGCGCCAAAATTACAGAATATTCAACTGAACATATGAACATTTGCCGTAAAATATGAACAATCGGCGATTCAGCGTACAATTTTTCCTACTTTTGCCGCGTTTACAACTAAATCATTTTTATGAAAAATACAGCATTCACAAAGTTTCACGAAGAGATGGGCGCCAAAATGGTTCCATTTGCAGGCTATTTTATGCCCCTTCTTTACGAAGGTGTCATCGCCGAACATGAAACA
This sequence comes from uncultured Bacteroidales bacterium, assembly GCA_903925275.1. Lineage (GTDB taxonomy): Bacteria > Bacteroidota > Bacteroidia > Bacteroidales > FEN-979 > CAIVAT01. Next base: position 7,292 of record CAIYES010000128.1, on the reverse strand, counting down.
GTTCGTAAAAGCGTCGGGGTTTTTGATGTTTCCCACATGGGCGAATTTTGGGTGACAGGTCCAAAAGCACTCGATTTTATTCAATGGGTTACCTCGAACGACGCATCGAAACTGGTTCCCGGGAAAGTTCAATATTCCTGCTTCCCGAATGAAACAGGCGGTATCGTTGATGACTTGCTGGTTTACATGGTCGATGGTGAAACATATTTGCTAGTGGTGAATGCCGCCAACATCGATAAGGATTGGAGCTGGTGCAACAAACAGAATAAAATGGGCGCTCATCTGTACAATGCATCAGACGAAACTGCTCAATTGGCCGTGCAGGGTCCGCTTGCATTGAAAGCCATGCAAAAGCTTACCGACACCAAGGTCACCGACATGGAATATTATACCTTCAAAAAACTGACATTTGCCGGTGTTGCCGATGTTATTTTTGCCACTACAGGATATACCGGTTCGGGTGGTTGTGAGTTGTATATGTCAAATGAGGATGCCCCAAAAATATGGGAAGCCGTCTTTGAAGCCGGAAAAGAGTTTGGTATAAAGCCGATCGGACTTGCCGCCCGCGATACGTTGCGTCTTGAAATGGGTTATTGCCTGTATGGCAATGACATCAACGATACCACTTCACCCATTGAAGCAGGGCTGGGTTGGATCACGAAATTTACCGATTACAAAGACTTTATCAACAAACCGGCGCTGCTGAAGCAAAAACAGGAGGGCACAACCCGCCGATTGGTAGGTTTTGAAATGGTCGATAAAGGCATACCCCGCCATGAATATGAAATTTCGGATGCTCAGGGAAACAAGATTGGCGAAGTTACTTCCGGAACCATGGGACCATCGGTGAAAATTCCGGTGGGAATGGGTTATGTGCCTTCAGCATTGTCGAAAGAGGGTAATGAAATTCATATAAAAATCCGCGATAAAATCCTGCGGGCAAAGGTCGTTAAGTTCCCCTTTTATAAAGGATAGGACAGGTGGATGAATCAACGTTTTGACGTTTCGATTATCCATTGGGACATTTGCAGTAAAAATAAACAGTTAACCAAACAAGTATCAAAATGTCAGAAATAGCAAGAAAAATCAAGTCAATCCGCTGGCAGCACGTGATGTTTACCCTGCTGATGGTACTCATGGTTGCGGGAGCCGACAGTTGCAAATCGACGGGCAAACTATCGAAAAAGGAGCGCAAAGCTCAGATTGAGAATGCCAAAAAGGAGTTGCAACCGATCATAAATGGCACATCAACACTGTCACTCGATGAGCAACAGCGGGTTCTGAACGGGATCATCGATAAAAATTACAATGATCCAATCCTGAACTCATTGATCATAGAGGCACAACAGAAATTGAAAGCAGCATTTGCCGACCAGCAGAAGATCAAAGCTCAGAAAGTTGATGTGGCAAGGGCAGCACTGTATGATATGTTACTGAACAAAGACAACAAATCGGCCGATGAACTTGAAAAAGAGCTGAATGCCATAAAATCGCAAAACCTGAAAGACAGCGACCTTGATGAACTGATCAGCAAGGTTGAACAAAAGATTCGTGACATGCGTTCATCAGGAGGCACGGCCAATATCCCGGTTAAGAACCAGTTGATGAATGCTTTCAGCTCCATTGCAAATGCTGCGAAGTCGGGGAATCTTTCGCAAGCCGATAACATCATACAAAAGACACTGCAATTATTCTCCTCCGATGATGCACTGGTTCTGATCATTATCAGCAGAAACGGGAACGACCCTGATTATGACAAACCAACCAACATAAAACGCTACCTTAATCTCCTCAAGGATACGAAGGCAAGTAAGAACGACATTGATGCCATCATGACTGATGCCAATGGAAAAATCAAGGAACTCGATTTAATTAAAATGTAACCTGTATGAGAAAGCTTCTTTCATTGATCATGATGGTTTGCCTGTTTGCAGTGGCAAACCGGGTTGTTGCACAGGATAGTCTCTCGCCCCAGCGTAAACAGGCCATCGACAGCCTGGCACTGGAGAAAGTCCGCGACCTGAGTAAATACATCAGCATTATTGGCGATAAAACCACTCCCTGGTCGGATGCCCAGCGCGTAATTGAGCGTGCCGCCGAACTGTTTATGGAGAACAGCGAAATTGGCGTTTCATCACTTGGCAAACAAGATGTGAACTATTATAAGGTTCGTGAATATTTTGACCGCCTGATGCAACTCAATTACGATAAAGTTACCATCGATTGGTACAAAATCCAGTACGTCAGCGATCTTGTAAGGCAACCGGATGGAACCTATGTCGGAATAATAACGATATACCAGCGTTTCCAGGCATTTGACAAGGAAAAGGGGTTGGTATACGAAGACACAACCAAGAAGGATATCACGGTTTATGTAAAACGAAAAGAAACCCAGATTGGCGGCAGGCTTATCAACTTCTGGGATGTCATGCTGGGGGATATCCGCGTAAAAGAAACTTCTAAATAGTTAAAAATTTAGAGTCTGGGTAAATTTTTTATTTAGTTGTATTTCTGTGTGTTAACTGTGCCGTAGGCACAAAAAATGGGTAGAAACCGAATGTTCTGAAAGCCATTTCGTCCCGTACGGGACGACATATTGCCTATCTTCCTGTTTTTCTACCCACATGAAATCCCTAACGGGATTTAAGACAAATTTAAGCAGTCTCTAAAATTACGGCATGTAATTTTTTATTTATTTTTATCATTCTTACCTACTCTATGAGAATATTCACATGGGTCGTTTTGTTTTTGTTGCCGGTTATTGGCTTTGCGCAGGGTTCCATCGGTTCCCTCACCGGTGATGAAACAGTTTTTTATGCCCAAACCAAGCAGATGAACCAGTTCTTCCTCCGGTTCAACGGCGAAGAAGATGTAAAAGGTAAACGTTATTATTCGGGAGATCCGGGTTATCGGGATGTGAAAGTACGCAAGAAGTTTTTGAACATCCTTTTTGATAATTCAAGTCCGAACGTCAATTCCGATTCAAAATTCGTTTTTATCGATGAGGCGCTGAATAAACGGAATCCGTCGTTTCTTGATTTTTATTCAAAAGGTTGGTTTGCCGAAGTAACAACATCCTTTATGTATAAAAAGGAGAAAGTGAACCTTATCCTTTACCTGAAAATCGAGAAGCAGCTTAACGGATACAAATGGGTTATTTCAAATGTTTATTTCGACCGGTTTGAGTCGTGGTTTACCCATCTCAACGACACAGCCAACCTGAAATATTTTATCCACCCGATGAGCCATGAACTTGATTTTATGAATCTCCATAAAGTATTCAAGGAGCCTGAAACACTGGACTACTATTTTGAAAAGGAGTATCAGCCGGATATGACGGCGCTTTTCGTTATGGAAATAAAAAATGGCAACCTCTCTTTTGTATCGGTCAACAATGTCAAGTTTCATGTTTTTCAGGTTCAGAACTGGTACTTCGAAATTTCTTATTTCAACCGGAACGATGTAAATTCCGGCTGGCTTATATCAAATTTACTTCGCCTGAACGACAAGGATAAGAAGGATTTGATGCGGCATTACACACATTTAAATTAGGTTTGTATGAGGAAGATTTTTATGCTGCTTATGCTGGCGGTATGCATTGGTATAATTCCTGTATTGGCACAGAAGAAGTCAACAACATCTCAAAAACACACGACCACTTCGAAGGCACCGCAAAAAAAAACCGGGGCCACAACTCAAAAGAAAACTACCGCCACTGCCAAACCGGAGCAGACTGGCCCGAAGGCAGGCATGATCGCCGCAAATAAACTTGATACTTTCAAACTGCAGGTGACGCCTTTGGTTAAAACTTTTGAGAATGCGCTGAATTTCCTGAAAGACAGGCGGACATCAGTCAGGGAAAAGCAAACGATCATCTCGGAGAGCTACCTCAAATGGTGCTGGGATGAAAATGTTCAGGTAGAGGACGACCTGGATGCAAACCGCATGGTTCCCACCCGAAAGGATATGCGGGCTTACCTGAGTGATGTGGATTTTTTCTTCAAATCGGCGAAATTTCAATATACAGTTCAGGATCTCAGTGTGGAGGCCGATCAGCAGGGGCTGACCTATTTCAAGGTTACGGCCAACCGCAGTCTCAAAGGAATTGACCTGAACGGCGATTCGGTAAATACCAACCAGGTGCGCTATATCGAAATCAATTTTGATTCGGTGAAGCAGCAGCTGAAAATCAAGAGTGTATATACCACCAAGTTGAACGAAAAGGATGATTTACGCAACTGGTGGAACACCCTGTCGCAAAACTGGAAGGACATCCTTGCCAAAGATCTGCAACTCAGCGAAAATCTGCCTTTATCGCAGGTCATGAGTTATAACGATACCGTGGCCATCGTCGGTGGTCAGCCAAAGCCGATTGACGGACCACAATTCTACCAGTTCCTGAATCAGATCGTTCATGCTTCACGTGTCGACCTGTCGGGAAACCAGGCAATCGTGAACATCGAACCGCTGAATAAACTTTCAAGTCTGAAAGAGGTGAATATTTCAGGTACCCAGGTCACTGACCTTATGCCGATGCGTAACCTGAACAAACTGGAAATTCTTGATATTTCCAATATCAAAGTAACCAGCCTGGAGCCGATGCGGTTCTGTCTGCTCATCAACCAGTTGCGCATGAAGAACACACTTGTTAACGACCTTTCCATTATTTCGACTTTCCGGACACTTTCCTCGCTCGACATCAGCGGGACAAAAATCACTTCGCTCGATCCGGTCACCGACATGACGACCATAAAAGATTTGCGGGTATATCGTACCCAGATCAAGGATCTGACCCCGGTTGCAGGCCTTATCAATCTTGAAATTCTGAATATTTCATCCACCCCGGTTGATAACCTGACGCCGCTGAAAGGGTTGACCAATCTGCGCATCCTGATGAGCGACAGTACAAAGATCAAAAGCCTGACGCCCCTCGACAGTCTGCGCGGACTGCAGCGTGTATATTGCAATGATTCCCAGATCAATCAGACGGAAGCCCTGAATTTTTTAAAGAAACATCCTGATGCATCGCTGGTATATGCAACAAAAGAGTTGTCGGCCTGGTGGAAAAGTATGCCGGCAGAATGGAAGAACCTTTTTAATTTTTACCTGAAACTCGACAATCCGCCATCAACCGAACAACTTCACAAACTCGCCCTCCTCGACAGCATAAACATCGGTGGTCGCATGACCATTGTATCATTGGATCCGTTGCAAAAATTGATCCTGCTGCGCAATCTTCAGTGCCAGAGCTCCGGAATAAGCTCCTTCGCCCCGCTTTCGGCCCTCAGCGAGTTAAAGGTGATCAATGCTTCGAATACGAAGGTGGCCGATGTGATCCCATTGTCAGGCTTGACCAACCTTGAATTGCTGAGTCTCGATTATACTTCTGTTGCCGATCTGAGTCCGTTGTACGGGTTAAAAAAACTTCGGCTCATCTTTGCCGATAATACGCCTGTAAATGAACAAGAAGCGGAGAAATTTTCCGCTAACAATCCGGATTGTATACTGATCTTTCAGACTTTTGAAAATATCGAATGGTGGAAAAACCTCAGTCAGCCTTGGAAGGATGTGCTTCTTCAACAGATCAACATGAAAGGATATCCCGATAAACTGCAACTTCAGCAGATGGCAGGTCTTGCCAGCATCAGCATCTCCGAAATTCCCCAGATCTCCGATCTGATGCCATTGCAGCATCTGATGCGGTTGACGGAACTGCAGTTTTCGGGCACCTCAGTCAACAAGCTTGACCCGGTAATACGGATGACGAAACTGCAAACGCTGCGGTGTCCGAAAAATCCAATCATTGATCTCACTCCGGTCACAGGCTTGTCAAACCTCAAAGAGCTCGATTTTTCAAACACGCTTGTCGAAGATTTGGATGCCATTCAGAACATGGTGCAACTTGAGGTCCTGAAATTCAGCGGAACCCAGGTCAAGAACCTGAAATACCTGCAAAAGCTGGTGAACCTGAAGGTTCTCGAGTTCTACAATTCGCGTGTCGGCAATGTTGATGTGCTTGATGGCATGGGCAAGCTTGAATCGGTAAAAATGTTTAAAACGAAAGTCTCACCGAAACGCGTGGAAAAGCTGAGAACGATGCATCCCAAATGTGAAATAATTTTCTATTAGTCACATGAAAACAACAGCCAAAAGCAAGCATTGCATTGAAGTGTGTTTTTCCCCGAAGCTTTTCCCCGAAATCGTTATCAGGGAAAATTACATCGTGGTACTTGTCGACATTCTGCGTGCGACAACCTCCATTTGTGCTGCTTTTGCGAATGGAGTGAAAAATATCCTGCCCGTTGCGACCCTTGAAGAGGCGAAAATACTGAAAAGCAAAGGATTTCTGGTGGCTTCGGAGCAGGATGGCAAAAAACTCGATTTTGCTGATTTCGGAAATTCCGCCTTTAATTTTTCCAGGGAAGCCATTGAAGGAAAAACAGTGGTTTACTGCACCACCAATGGAACCCGTGCGTTGGATATTGCCAGAAAAGCAGAGAAAATTGCCATGGGCGCTTTCATCAATCTTCAGGCATTGACCGATTGGCTGGTCGCTGAAGAAAAAAATGTAGTGATTCTTTGTTCCGGCTGGAAAAATAAATTTTGTCTGGAAGATGCCCTTTTTGCAGGAGCCCTCACCGAAAATCTGCTGGACCGGGGCGGGTTTGCAACCCATTGCGATTCGGCAGTTGCTGCCCTTGATCTGTGGCATGTCGCCCAACCTGATATCCTGGGATATATTGAAAAGGCAGCTCATCGTCACCGGCTGAAAATGCTGGAGCTCGATGATGTGATCCCGTTTTCATTTACCCTCAGCACAACCAGCGTGGTGCCAGTGTTCGAGGGAAAGGAAATCGTAAATGTTGCAATTTAAGTTATCACGTTGCTCTAACTTAACACTTAACACTTAACACTTAATCACTTAACCCTTATTTCCAGCAATAAAAAATGAAAGGGTCAAGTAATATAAATATATTGACAATGAAAACAAACGGAACAATTAGAACACTACTGATCATGTCTACAGCAATCATAGCGTTCTCCTTCACCCAATCGGTAAAGGAGGATGACAACAAAGGGAAAGACGGTTTTAAATACCTTACTGAGCAGTTCGCCGATGCGAAAATTCTGCGGTATCAGGTTCCAGGCTTTGAGAGCCTTTCGCTGAAGCAGAAAAAACTCATTTATTACCTGAGCCAGGCAGCGCTTTGCGGAAGGGACATCACCTACGACCAAAACTACAAATCCAACCTGCTTATCCGCAAAACGCTGGAAGCCATTTACCAGGACTT
>CAIYES010000127.1 GCA_903925275.1 uncultured Bacteroidales bacterium | reverse complement strand
ATTTTTCACGGTATTCAACAGAAAGTGGCATGAAGTCAACGTTTTCCTTGGCTTCCTGGTTGGCTACTACGGTAGCAAGTAACATGGTGTCGCCCATCTTCACAACGACAGACCCATCGGCCTGTTTGGCGAGCTTACCGGTTTCGAGGGTGATCTCCCGACCATCGGCAAGGGTAAATTTTTTTGTTATTCCATTCATGTGTGTTGTCTCTTTCAGATATTAAAAGAGGCAATTATCACATTGCCTCTTTCTTGATTTATAAAGAAAAAAATAAAATTATTTACGAATTCCAAGTTTTTTAATGATGTCGCGGTAACGTTGAATTTCTTTGCTTTTCAGATAATCCAGTAATTTTCTGCGTTTTCCAACCATGATTACCAGCGAACGCTCAGTCACCATGTCCTTCTTGTTGATTTTCAGGTGTTCGGTAAGGTGTTGGATTTTCATGGTAAAAAGAGCCACCTGGGCCTCAGTCGAGCCACTGTCAAATTCTGATTTTCCGTGTTCTTTAAATGCGTTCTTTTTTACTTCAGGAGCTAAATTCATTGTTATAAGTGTTGATTCTGTTAAATATTACAAGGCCTTCTAAACGGGCTGCAAAACTACGAAATTCTTTTAATATCACAAAATAAATCTTTCTATAATGCAAGATTTTCGCTGAAGTTAACTGATTGAGCACAATCATACCAGTGAAAGGCTGAAATTACTAAAAGACCGGGTAAAAAAGAACCAGCGCTGAAAGCGCGTCCTATTATTAACCGTGGGCTTCACCCACGATTAATAATGTGACGCCCTTCGTGGCTGATTGCTGACCAAATCCATCACTGGCATGATTGCGCTCAATCAATAATTTCAACGCACGCTAAAATATTTTTCAGAGAACGGGAAAAAAAAGGTACTTTTGATATTCCATGTAAAAATATTGAAGTTATGACAAAAATAAAAGATGCAACTGTATTAATTACAGGCGGGGCTGCCGGAATTGGTCGGCTCATGGGCGATATGTGCCTGCAGGATGGAGCAAATCAATTGGTGATTTGGGACATCAATAAGGAAAAACTGGATGAAACCACACGCGAATTGCGCGCCTTGCATTTTATTGTTCACCCTTATTCAGTTGATGTTTCTGACCTTTCTCAGGTTATCGAAGTGGCAAAAAGGGTAAAAAGTGAAGTCGGAGAGGTAGATATCCTGATAAACAACGCCGGGATTATCACCGGCAACAGGAATTTCTCGGATTTTAGCCATGCTGATATAGATAAAACAATGGCGGTTAATTCATCAGCACTGATGCATGTGACGCTTGAATTTTTACCGGGAATGGTGCGAAAAGGTTCCGGACACATCGTTAACATTTCTTCGGCTGCCGGCATGCTGTCAAACCCGAAGATGTCGGTTTATTGCGCAAGCAAGTGGGCCGTAGCAGGATGGTCGGAATCAATGCGGATTGAACTTGAATCTAACCGCACAGGAGTAAGGGTAACAACCGTCAATCCTTCCTACATCGATACGGGCATGTTTGCAGGGGTCAAAGTAAATCCCATCATGCCTTTGCTGAAACCTGAAATCCTGGCAGCAAAAGTGGTTCGTGCGATCAAATTTAACAAGTTGTTTGTGCGGGCGCCATTCATGGTGAAACTTGTCCCATTATCAAAAGGAATTCTCCCGGTAAGATGTTTCGACCTGATCGTGGGAAAATGGCTGGGAGTGTATAATTCGATGGGCGACTTTAAAGGGCATGGAAAGAAATAGCGATAAGCAGTATTTGGGCATATTAACATGTGCCCTGGAAATTCCAATGGAGAAATGATCTTAAATTGAAAATATGGATGAAAAGGTAAAATTGGCCATTGAAAAACAACGCGTGTTTTTCAATTCACAAAAAACAAAGGATATCGATTTCCGGATTTCCCAGCTTAAAACGTTGAAAAAGGCCATATTGGCTTATGAAGACAGGCTGTATGAAGCGCTCTGGAAGGATCTGCATAAATCAAAATTTGAAGCGTATGCTACTGAGATAGGTTTGGTACTGACTGAAATCGGGGCACACATCTGCCATTTAAGGAAATGGGCAAAACCAAAACGGGTTTTTACCAACCAAACAATCCATTTCTGGTCTACCAGCAGGATTTATAAGGAACCATATGGCCGGATCCTGATTATAGCCCCATGGAATTACCCTTTTCAATTGCTAATCAACCCGCTGGTTGGTGCCATATCTGCAGGGAATTGTGTAACGTTGAAAGCCTCAGAATACACGCCGAATACTGCTGATGTGATGATCCGGATGATTACGGAATTCTTTCCGCCCGAATACATCTCCATTTTTGGCGGCGGCCGAGTAGCAAACCAGGCATTGCTGTCGCAGGATTGGGATTTTATTTTCTTTACAGGAAGTCCGGTAGTAGGCAAGGTTGTCATGGAGGCAGCAGCAAAAAATCTCACACCGGTTTCACTGGAACTTGGAGGTAAGAGCCCGTGCATTGTTGACCGTGATGCCAATCTTAAAGTCGCGGCCAGCCGGATTGTGTGGGGCAAATACATCAATGCCGGGCAAACCTGTATTGCACCTGACTACCTCTTTGTCCATCAATCGGTGAAAATGGAATTGATGGAATTGATGAAGTTGAAAATCGTGGAGTATTTTGGTAAAAATCCCAAAGAAAGCCTGGACTACGTACGCATTGCTACCGTTGCAAAAACCCAACGTCTGGCCGAGTTCCTGAAAGGTGCACATCTGGTTACGGGTGGTGAAATTGACCTGGAAGCGCGTTATATCGCGCCAACCATTTTAGATGCCGTAACACCGGAGGATCCCATCATGCAGGAGGAAATATTCGGGCCAATCCTGCCGGTGCTGGAGTTCAAGGAGCTGTCGGAGGTAACAAATTACGTGAATTCCCATCCCAAACCCCTTGCTTTCTACTATTTTTCCGACAGCACTGCCAAACAGAACGATATTCTTCGTACCACTTCATCCGGTGGCGGATGTATCAATGAAGTGCTGATGCATATCGCCAATCACCACCTGCCCTTTGGCGGTGTAGGTAACAGCGGGATTGGACATTATCACGGGAAATACAGCTTTGAAGTGTTTTCACATTCGCGATCCATTATGAAAAAGGCTAATTTTATTGATATTCCGATAAGGTATGCGCCTTACAAAAATAAGCTCAGGCTGGTGAAAATGCTGATAAAATAACGTTTATGGATAATCTGAAAGAAGAATTCCTTGTTAAGGGTGAAGAGTTGGTTGAAAAAGTCAAACAACTTATTCATGAAGGCAATGTAAGAAAATTAATTATCAAGGATGAGGATGGCAAAGTTTACCTTGAAATACCGGTCACCTTTGGTGTGATCGGCGCCATTTTTGCCCCGATGCTTGCCGCAGTAGGTGCAGTTGCAGCGTTGGTAGCAAATCTGAAAGTGGAGGTGGTCAGAGATGAAGAACCACCTGCACCGGAAAAAAAGGATGCTATTTAATGTCTGTGGCTTTAGCCTCTTCCATGATCACATCATAAAAATAGCCTGAACCGAAATCCTTGTTAAGTGCAATGATTCCAGTGAAGGTTACGGTGGTGCCAACTGCAACACTGTCAATGGTTGTGACTGTCAGGTCAAACTTCCCTGCATTATCGGTACCATCCTGGATATGTAACCAGTTTTTATTCATGATCTGAGCGTTATATCTAACCACAACACCGCGGATGATCACAGCTTTTCCCTTATAGTTTTCCCGATTTTTATAGAGTTCAGCGATGGTAATTCCACCCTTTGGGGTTTTAATTGAAACATTAGGCTTGCGAACTATTTCCCCCTTCTGCGGTGTCAGTTTTTGCGGTGCAACAGTTGCGGGTGTTATGAGTTTGCTGCTGGGATCCTGCACAAAAAAAACAGAGGGGAATGTGCGTCCCAACTCTTTGCTGAAAAAACCTTTCATTTCGGAAGCAATGCTGTAATATATCGAATCGCCAGGCCTTGTTGTTGATTTAACAACGGCAATCCAGAATTTATTTTTGTTTTCCTCAACCTGCAGATAGGTGTAATTTGTTGTTTGAACAGCCTCAATTACGATAACACCATGTGTACCGGGTGGTAAATCTTTTGGTTTGCTTTTTTCGTTAATTCTGAAGCAGGTTGTCACGATAAAAAAAATACCCAGAAGCGATAAAATGATGATTACGATTAGTTTTTTTCTGTTCATATTGATTGCTGTTTTCAGGTGTCAGTAATTAGTTAATGGTCATTTGAAATTTACGTAATTGCCTTTCACGGTCTCTATGAAAATAATTCATTGGGATATCACATGATTGCAATCATTTTTCCGGCACAAAGATAAAATATATTTTGCAACCTCGCCATATTCATGTAAATGATTGATTTACTTGAATATGATAGGCGAAATTGGTTGATCGAAAAGCAGGAATGACCGATTAAAACCGCTGCGTAATGTTTATATAAACGCGGTTAAACGTTGATGCTTTGTCAAAGGTACCTTCATAATAGAGCCCACATGAAAGTTTCTTCATGATTCGCCAGGTAAAATTAACTTCTCCCATATTTTGAACCAAAGCAGTTTCACCGCTGTAAAATTTATAGTTGACATACCGGTAATCAATTCCCGCTGACAGTTTTCCGGGAACCAGGTCACGTGAAAGCCCAAGACTATAGATTTTCCCTGACATATAACTTGTTTCCAGGAGGGTGGCTGAAATGGTAGCCGATAGTTTGATGCCGGGAATCTGGCTGTAGGTAAGGTAACCGTAAAGGTTTTTCGTAGGCCGGGGGTCCTTTTTGCTGTCCCGGTAACCAACATTCACACCAATAGATAAGTATTTAACAGGCTGGGCGTTGATTTGAAAAGTAAATCCCTGTACAGTAGCCGCTTCCAGCAGTCTGTCAACAATAGATTTGTACGTTTCGTAATAAATAACATTTTGACGGGCGCTGTAGGAGAGGCTCAATGATAACTGCCTGATCGGCCTGTATCGCAATGATAAATAGAGGTTTGAAAGGGTAGGAGAATTGTCGTTTTTGTAGGTTGTATCCCTCAATATTGAATCAACTGGATTCATGGTCCTTTTGTAGAGATCAACTTCAACTGATCCAAAAAAATACAAGTTGCGCAAAAGGGCGTTGGTATGCTGTAAATAGGCAAACCGGCGGTCGGTCATCCCATTATTCCTTTGCTCCATAAAGGCCAGGGTTGTTTGCATGTTACCGTTTTTATTGGTAACGTCGTGACCCACATATCCACCAAACTGAACCAGGTTTGCATTAAAGCTGTAATTCCTGTAATCAGGTCTGGTGCCGGCAACAACCCCAAAAGTAAATTTGCCTGTTTTAAGTTCGTATTGCAGCCCGTCGATGGCTCCGGCATTCGAGATTCTGGGATTTATTTTTCTGCCCAGCCAAATCGTGTTGTGTTTGTTAAATTCATAATTAAGCGAAAAACTGTATATTTTTAACCCATTGAAAATGTCCTGCTGTATTTCGCTCCAGGCATCGAGCTGGTGGGCGAACGATATATAGGTTTCCGCGGAAAGTTTTGAATTTCCAATGTTTTGTATAACCATTGCAAAGGTATACCTCATCCTTTGGGTTGTTTTGGTTACATTGGAAAAATTCAAATAGGAGGCGACTGAAAGATTCCCGCTGACGACCTGTTTTACTTTTTTAGTCTGGTCCTTCTTGACTGAGTTTGTGTCTGTTTTCTCAGAAACCATCGGAGTTTTCGTCTCCGCAGAGATTTCCGGTTTTCCGGAATTCAGCATATTTTGTCTGGTAATTACCTGGTCACCTACCGACAATTTCTGTGCTGAAATCGGGATACACACACATGAAATGGATGAAATTTCCTTGACAGTCATTACAGGAACAGGGATGCCATCCTGGGTGATAAATAATGTATCACCCGGTACAATGTTTACAGTCGACTGAAATTTAACATATATATTCTGCGTGGTGATATATGAAACCTTACCTTCTTTTGCCTCAGGAAGATTTTGACCACTCAGTCCTGATACGGAAAAGATCAGTAGAATTATCGGAAGTATATACTTCATTGGCATGGTTTTAATCATTTTGCTTGATTATTCTGTCCATGAGTTTTCCTGAGTTTCCACGTGGATGGCAGCTATAGCATGCTGCGCTGTTATAGCTGTAACCGCTGACCCCCTGATGATGGCTATTTGTTGTTGATTGGGCATGGCAGGAAGTTGTGCAGGTAAACTCAGCATAATTTGCCGGATTTGGATGGCAATCCGAGCAAACATTCCATTTGTTTTTATGTTTTCCTGAATAAATCGGAAAATACAGGCCATCGTGGTTCCAGTTTGCCGGAGTCCAGGCGGTTTGCGTGTGGCAATCGGTACATGTGGTTGGAAACTGAGAAGCTGCATGGTTCGGATTGGTTGTACCGTTGTAGTTGGTCAGGTGGCATCCAACGCAGGTATTGGGTATTGAATTGTTGTAATTCCCGGCGTGACAGGTAACACAGGCAACAGAAACATGAGCACCGGCCAGCACGTAATAATTATTGTGGATGCCGAAGGTTGCAGGTGTCCAGTTTGGATTTGTTGTATGACAGGTATTGCAGGTTGTCGGGATGCCAAGTGAAGTATGATTTGGATTTGTTGAGGCGGTATAATTCGGCATATGGCATCCGGCGCAGGTATTCGGCGTGTTTGTATAATTCCCCTGATGGCATGCAAAGCAATTGCCGGCGATGGTCGCATGAGCGCCTGTGAGCGGGTAAACATTGGTATGATTGAATGTTGAAGGAGCCCAGGCCGCTGTTGAGTGGCAAGTCTGGCAGGTGGTAGGAAAGTTAGCCGTGGTATGATTCGGGTTTGTTGTGGCGTTATAATTGGGCATATGGCATCCGGCGCAGGTGTTCGGCGTGTTTGTATAATTCCCCTGATGGCATGCAAAGCAATTGGTGGCGATAGTCGCATGAGCGCCTGTGAGCGGGTAAACATTGTTATGATCGAATGTTGAAGGAGACCAGGCCACATTTGAGTGGCAAGTCTGGCAGGTGGTTGGAAAGTTAGCCGTGATATGATTAGGGTTTGTCGTGGCGTTATAATTCGGCATGTGGCATCCAGCGCAGGTATTCGGCGTGTTAGTATAATTGCCCTGATGGCATAAAACGCAATTATTGGCGATGGTCGCATGAGCGCCTGTGAGCGGGTAAACAGTGGTATGGTTAAAGTTCGATGGCGCCCATGCAGTTTGTGAATGGCACGTTTCGCATGTAGTGGGAAAGTTCGCCGTGATATGATTCGGATTTGTTGATTGATTATATTTATCAGAATGACATCCAAAGCATAATTTCGGAGAGTTGGTGTAATTTCCCTGATGGCATGTGGCACACTCGTTTGCAATGGTAAGGTGGGCACCGGCTATTACATAATAATTATCATGAATGGGGAAGGTTGCCGGTTTCCAGCCCGGAAGTGTCGTATGGCATGTGCCACATTCGGTTGGAATGTTGATTGCAGCATGGTTTGGATTTGTCGTTTGGTTGAAATTCGCTGTATGACAGCTATAACATAAAGGAGATGTTCCGACATAACCATTCGTATGGCATTTAGCACATTCTGTTGTGGTATGCGCACCTGTTAATGGGAAAGGGGAAGCGGCATGGTCAAATGTCCCTTCTTTTGATCCTGTAGGATGACAGGCAAAGCAAGCAGGGCTGTTGAATGCATACCCGTTAACACCATCGTGTTTATTATTCATTTCGGACTGATTGTGTGCATGGCAATCGATGCAGGTAAACTGTGAATAACTGGCTGGATTGGTGTGGCAATCACTGCAGTTATTCCATTCACCATTGTGCTTTCCTGAATAGATTGGAAAGGATTTTGAGTCATGTTCTCTGTATTCAGCAGGCTTCCAGCCAGGGTTGGTGGTATGACAATCTTTACAACTTGTTGAAAATCCGATGGAAGCATGGTTGGGATTTGCAGTACCATTGTATGTTGTTTCATGACATGAAAAACAATCCGGGGAAGTGCTGGCATAATTTTGCGTTTTATGGCATTGCTGACAATTGTCAATGGCATGCCCTCCGGATAGCGGGAAGAAATTATGGTTTATCCCAGCGCCTGACCAGGAAATTGAAGTCATATTATGACATTCAATACAATTTGTTGAATAATTGCTAACCGTGTGATTCGGATTAGTGGTTGCTGAATAATTGGCCTGATGACAATCAATACATTCTACTCCGAGTGGACCGAAATTGAGCAGGGAGGCCGATGCATTCTTATGACAAGCAAAGCAATCAGCAGTAACATGGGCTCCCACTAGAGGGAAACGGCTTCGCTGATGAATCTCAGTTATATTATTTACCACCCACGAATTGGGTGTATGGCACCTACCACAGTCGGACCCCACGGTTTGATTATGCATATCGGTATGGCATGAAACGCATTCCGTTCCTGCTTTTAAGAATTCCAGGGAAGTATGACACCTTTTGCAATCAACAGCCTGATGCTGTCCGAGCAGCGGAAATTTTGTCGTGTTATGATTGAACGACAGCTTTTTCGTGTCTATTTTCCACCCGGAAGTGTTATGGCAATCCATACAGTTTGTTGTAAAACCGGCTCCATGAGGAGATGTTTGTGAAAGCAAACTTGTTGAAAATACCAATGACAGTATTAATGATGACAGTTTTCGCATTTGAAATCTTTTATTTTATAAAATACAAAAGCAATTCCTTTGTCCTGTATCACCTTGTGACATTTAATACATGCCACATTTTTGTGTTTCCCATCCAATGGAAACAGTGTTTGACTATGATCAAATTTTGTTGCTGGTTTGAATGAAACCGGGTCATGACATAAATTGCAATCGGTAACCCCGTTTTTTTCAAACTGATTTGCATGGATATCATTGTGGCAATTTGCGCAATTGGTCCGAAGACCATTGAATTGCTGATTTACTGCCCCTCCGTTATCCTTTTTAAAATGACAATCCCGGCACGTTTTCTTTGCATGTGCCCCCGTAAGTTCGAAGTTGGTTTTAGTATGGTCAAAAGTTATCGCACTCCATCTGTTTTCATTGTGACAATTTTCGCATCGTGATTCCGGTAAGTATTTCTCACTGATCATTGACTGATGAATGTTTTTATGGCAATCAATACAACGTTTTCCTATATCCCTGAAATGCCAGGTCGTATCGTTGGGATTGATCTCTTTTTTATGACAGACAAAGCAGGGAATTGCAACATGAGCTCCTTTTAGGGGGAAGATGGTTTGGTTATGCTGTTCGATGGTAAATGTAAATTCACTAAAACCATTCACCGTGTGGCATTGTGAACAATCGGGAGATACGCCCTGTTTTGCGAATTGATTTTTATGGTAATCGGTATGGCAGTCTGTGCAGCGACTGAATTTTAAAACGTTTGTGAATTTGGTTTTATGACATGCATTGCAGGCAACTTTCTGATGTTTCCCTTCTAATTTAAAATCAGTTTTGGTGTGGTCGAAATTTTGAACCCCCTTGATAATGCTGAATGATTGCTCAGAATGACATTGTGTACAATTTTGTCCAAACTTATTGTTGTGAATATCTTTGTGACAGTTTACGCAATTGTCGAATCTGATTCCTTTAAATTCCTGGAATTTTAGGCCATTTTTAATGCCGGTCTTATGGCAGCTGATACAGGGCACCTCTTGATGTTTTCCGGACAATTGAAAATTTGCCTTGGCATGATCGAATTTTTTTGCCGGTTTAAAGGCTCCAACATCATGGCAATCTGTACAATTGGCCGACAATGTTTGTTGGTGATAATCGGCATGGCACGATAAACAGGGCGTGTTCAACCCTAAGTAGGTGAATTTTTTCTTCTTTATCTTTTGATCTTTGATAAATTCAGATTTATGGCAGTCGATGCACTGTTTTTTTGCATGCGCCCCAGTTAAATTGAATCCTGTCAAGTTATGATTAAATGTTTCTTTTGCAAACCGGATAATCTGAAAGTTTACCCCATGGTGGTCGCTGTGACAGGAAACACACTCTTTATCAGCAATTCCGGATGATGAATGATATCCTTTCTTAAGCTCAATCCGCGTCTTCAGTTCGGTGTGGCAGTCTAAACATTTTTTATTGGAAACCTTTTTTCCCAGGATGTGGCACTGGGTACAATTTGTCATGCCCTCAAGGTGGGAGTGAACTTTGGCTAATTCACCCGGAGAAATCTGAGCAAAGCCATTATTACCGGCTAAAACCGCCAACAAAATTAGACTTAAAATATGTTTTATTCGCAAAGGCATAAGGTAATTAGGCATTAGGCAGTAGGCAATAGGCAGTAGGCAGTAGGCAATAGGCAATAGGCAAT